>CAJUDV010000007.1 GCA_910585385.1 uncultured Oscillibacter sp.
ACCTGGCCAAGAAGATCGAGGAGGAGATGGAGTACCCCGGTCAGATCAAGGTCCACGTTCTGCGGGAGACCAAGGTCGTGGAGTACGCGAAATAATTCTCCGCAACGGACTGCGGAGGCATAAAACGCACGGAACAGAAAGCGGCAGTGAACCCCTCACAGCCGCTTTTTGTCTTTTTCACTCAATCAATGAAAGGTCGATGTTTCCATGAGTATTCAAGGTCTTCACAGCGCCCGTGGCGCGGCAGAGCGCCGCGCCGCCCCCGCGGGTCCGGCCCGGACGGCGGGCGCGTCCTTCCGGGAGCAGCTGACCCGGACCTCCGCCTCCGTCACAGGTCCCGCGTTCCACCTCCGGATGCCCGGGGAGAACACCGTCTTCTCCGGAAACCGCATCGGCAGGAACAACACCGCCCAGGAGATCTACGCCGAGTACACGGCGGACTCCACCTCCGAAAACCCCGTCGTCCGCGTCACCGGCACGTCGGACAGCGGGCCGTACAGCTTCACCTGCCGCGTCAATGACATTGACCCCTCTAACGCCTCTTTCGTCGAGATGGCGGCGCTGTACGGCCACCTGGTGAAAACCGGCGCGTACAAAAGCGCCCTGGGCGGCGGCGTGCTTCCCACCGGACTGGAGACCGGCGATGTCACCGTAAAGCGGGACTACCTCAGCGCCATTGAAGGCCACCAGTACGACCGTCATTTCGGCGGCGTATGCAGGGCCCAGGCCGCGGAGCTCTTGGCGCTCTACCAGCCCTATGCCTCCGGAGCTTCCGCCCAAAGCGCCGCTCCCCAGGACCGTGCCTCCCCCCTGCGGGAGGACCCCCTGGACACTCTGAATGACGCCCGGCTTCTGCTCCTCCAGCGGACGGAGGAGGGGCAGGAGTGGAAGAAGGAGCAGGAGGAGTGGGACCGGCTGATGAAGTGCCTGGACAGCTGGATCGACGCCCTGCGGGACGCGGCGGAGCGGGAGAGGGAGGATCGTTCCGGCGGCGTCACGGCGGCGGGCGGCGAGGCCCTGCTGTCCATGTACCGGAACCTGATCGCCGGGGCGGCCTGGGGAGAGGCGGCGGACAAAGACGCGGAGGGCCTCCTCTCCGTCCTGACGGAGGCCCAGGCGGCGCTGCTGGAGCGGCTGAAAGAGGATCGGGCCTCCCAGGAGGAGCGGGAGGACTGGGCGGACCTGCTGAGACGCCTGGATGCCTGGATTGAGGCTCTGCGGGAGGAGACCGGCCTGGCCGGCGAGGTGGAAGGGACTTTCCCTTTAAAGGAGGCCGCCCCGGCGGAGCCATGACGGATGAGGCCGCCCGGGTGGCGGATAAGTGGGGGAAGGATGAAAAACGGCTTATGGAAGAGCGCTCTCCGGATTTCCGGAGGGCGCTTTTTTCGCTGCCGCAGCGCGGGAAGGAGTTAAAAGGAGTTGAGGGCCAATGCGAACTCGCGGAGACAAAGGCCGCGGCGCTCTTGACAGTTCCCGTGTTTATGTGGTATAGTACCACCTGAAATCAGCGTTGACGGAGAAGAAACCGCAATGCGCCGCGCAGAGAGGGGCCCATTTGGTGCGAGGGTCCCGCGGCAGGCGGCGGCTGTACCACTCCCGAGCCGCCCGGGACGACCGGGACGGGGCCGCCCGTTACAGCGGACGCGAGCGGCGTTCCCTTGGGAGCGCAAGCAGGGTGGAACCGTGGAATACGACTTCGTATCCCACCCCTGAGAACATCAGGGGCGGGATTTTTTATCCCTACCCCGAGTACAAGGAGGATTATTATGAGCGAGGAAAACAATCTGTATACCTTTGAGAACGAGACCTACCGCAAGACCTACTGGCATACCTGTTCCCATGTGCTGGCCCAGGCCATGAAGCGGCTTCACCCGGAGGTGAAGCTGGCCATCGGCCCCAGCATCGACAACGGCTTCTACTACGACTTCGACACCCCCGAGCCCTTTACAGAGGGCCAGCTGGAGGAGCTGGAGGCCGAGATGCGCAAGATCTGCAAGGAGAAGCTGAAGCTGGAGCGGTTTGAGCTGCCCCGGCAGGAGGCCATCCGGTTCATGGAGGAGCGGGGCGAGCCCTTTAAGGTGGAGCTGATCAACGACCTGCCGGAGGACGCCGTCATCTCCTTCTATAAGCAGGGGGATTTTACAGACCTCTGCGCCGGCCCCCACCTGGATTCCACCGGCCGCATCAAGGGCAATGCCATCAAGCTCACCGCCTGCAACGCCGCCTACTGGCGGGGTGACTCCAGCCGGGAGACCCTCCAGCGGATCTACGGCGTGGCGTTCCCCAGGAAAGACGAGCTGGACGAGTACCTCCAGCGCATCGAGGAGGCCAAGCGCCGGGACCACCGGAAGCTGGGGAAGGAGCTGGGCCTCTTCATGATGGCCGACGAGGGCCCGGGCTTCCCCTTCTTCCTGCCTAAGGGCATGGTGCTGAAAAACACGCTGCTGGACTACTGGCGGCAGTGCCACAAGCGATACGGCTACGTGGAGATCGCCACCCCCATCATCCTCAACCAGGACCTCTGGCACCGCTCCGGCCACTGGGACCACTACAAGGACAATATGTACACCACGGTCATTGACGGCGAGGATTACGCTGTCAAGCCCATGAACTGCCCCGGCGGCATGCTGGTGTACAGGAACGAACCCCACTCCTACCGGGATCTCCCCCTGCGCATGGCGGAGCTGGGCCTGGTGCACCGCCACGAGATGAGCGGCGCCCTCCACGGCTTGTTCCGGGTCCGCTGCTTCACCCAGGACGACGCCCATATCTTCATGACCCCGGACCAGATGAAGGACGAGATTAAAAACGTGGTGAGGCTCTTTGATGAGATCTACTCCACCTTCGGCCTGACCTATCAGATTGAGCTCTCCACGATGCCCGAGGACCATATGGGCGACGAGGCCGTTTGGAAGTTCGCCGAGGACACGCTCCAGGCCGCCATCACCGAGATGGGCAAGGATTTCATCATCAACGCCGGAGACGGCGCCTTCTATGGACCCAAGCTGGACTTCCACCTGTCCGACTCCCTGGGCCGCACCTGGCAGTGCGGCACCATCCAGCTGGATATGCAGATGCCTGAGCGCTTTGAGCTGGAGTATGTAGGCGAGGACGGCGAGAAGCACCGGCCCATCATGATCCACAGGGCCCTGCTGGGCTCCATTGAGCGCTTCATCGGCGTCATCACCGAGCACTTCGCCGGGGCCTTCCCGGCCTGGCTCAGCCCGGTGCAGGTGAAGACCCTGACCATTACAGACCGGGCCAACGGCTACGCCGCCGAGATCGCCGCCGCCCTGGACCGGGCGGGCTTCCGGGCGGAGACCGACGTGCGCAACGAGAAGATCGGCAAGAAGATCCGGGAGGCCACCCTGGAGAAGATCCCCTATATGCTGGTGGTGGGCGACCGGGACATTGAGAACGGGACCGTCTCCGTCCGGCACCGCAGCGGCGAGGATCTGGGGGCCATGTCCCTGGACCAGTTCCTGGAGCTGCTGGGCAGAGAGGTGGCCGCGAAGGAGCGGAAATAACCGGTATGGCGCGGGAGGCGCGGGCAGTCGGCCCGCGCCTCTTTTTCACGCCGGCGCCCCTGGGAGAGGAGCGGAGCTTCCGCCTCAGGCGGGAAACGGCGCCGCGGTTTTGCAGGATTTCTGTGAGAGTTATGCAAAAGCGGGGGCAAAATGAAGGAACGGCAGTATAAACTTGCAGAAAAGGCCTGAAATCTCAAATCTGTACTTGAAAAATGAAGGAGAAACTGTTATACTATGCAGCATAGGCAAGATCATGTATCAAAATAGGAAAAGAGGATTTGTGATGAAAAAGATTCTGTCTCTTCTGACGGCCGTCACCGTGATGGTCGCCGCGCTGGCCGCCTGCGGCGGCAACTCCGGCGGTTCCGGCAGCGGTGACAAGGGCGCGGCCGCTGTGGACACCAACACCGTGGCTGTTGGCGCCGTGGTCATCGCCCGGGACGACATCCCCGAGGCCGACATCTACGCCCTAGTCTCCGCCATCTTTGAGAACAAGGACGCCATTACCGAGCAGCACGCCAAGGGCGGCGAGCTGGACCTGGATTTCGCGTCCTCCGTCACCAGCGTTCCCTATCACCCCGGCGCCGCCAAGTACTTCTCTGAGAAGGGCAAGGACGTGGCCGCCGTGAAGGACGGCGCCGGCGCGGGCGAGTCCAAGGCCCTGACCTTCGGCACCGGCGGCGAGTCCGGCACCTACTATGGCTTCGGCGGCGTGCTGTCCAGCTACGTCTCCAACAACACCGGCGTCTCCGTCACCGCCGTCACCTCCGGCGGCTCCAAGGCCAACATCGAGGATCTGGCCGCCGGCGACGTGCAGCTGGGCTTTGTCCAGTCCGACGTTATGAGCTACGCCTACAACGGCGAGCGTCTCTTTGACAGCGCCGTCACCGGCTTCTCCGTGGTGGCCGCCCTGTATATGGAGCAGGTTCAGATCGTCACCACCAACCCCGACATCAAGTCTGTGGCTGATCTCGCCGGCAAGTCCGTCTCCATCGGCGACCGGGGCTCCGGCGTGTGGTTTAACGCGGTGGACGTGCTGGGGGCCTACGGCATCGACCCCGACAGCGGCATCAGCCCTGTGTTCCAGGGCTTCAGCGACAGCGCCGAGAGCCTGAAGGACGGCAAGATTGACGCCGCCTTTGTGGTGGCCGGCGCGCCCACTACCGCCATTGTGGACCTGGCCACCTCCAAGCCCGTGTACCTGGTGGGCCTGGACGAGGAGCATACCAACGACTTGCTGGCTGCCTCCCCCTATTACAGCGCCTACACCATCCCCGCCGGGACTTACTGAGAGAGCCCGTTCAGGGGCCGTTAAAATTCCCAGTCCGGAGGAGATTCCATCCGGCAAGGGCCGCGTAATGCGGCCCTTGCTGTGTTGAAAGGGCGGTGAAGCCTCCGCTTTACGCCTTTTCAAAACAGCAAGAGAGATTTCAATCGAGGAGGTTTCACCCTATGAGCGAGAAAGACAAGAACGCCCTGCCGGGCGTGGAGACCGGCACGGCGGCGGAGATGGACGAGGTCATGCGCAAGTACGACCGGGAGTCCGCCACCCGCATCTGGGAGGGAACGCCCAAGGCGGTGGTCAGCGTGATTACGGCGCTGTTCTCCCTGTACTGCATTTGGTCCACCCTGTGGAGCACGGCGGACCTGGCCATCCGCCTGTCGGCCTTTCTGGGCCTGATTATTATCATGGGCTATCTCAACTATCCTGTCCACAAGGGCCACGTGACGCCCAACTCCATGCCCTGGTATGACGTGGTGCTGATGCTTTTGGGGGCGGGGTCCTTCTTCTACTACTGTGTGAACTACAAGAGCCTGGTGATGGTCATCACCAGCGCCGCCAAGATCGACCCCTTCGGCGAGAACGCCATTGACGGGGCGTGGCTCTATATCATCCTGGGCATCGTGGGCATTTTGTGCCTGGCGGAGCTGTGCCGCCGGTGCGTGGGCCTGCCCATCCTGTGCGTGGTGGGCGCGCTGATGATCTACACCTTTGCCAGCGGACAGAGTCTGGCCCGGGTGATCTACACCCTGTTCTACGGCACCTCCGGCGTCATGGCCACCCCCATTCAGGTGTGCGCCAAGTTCATCGCCGTGTTCATCATCTTCGGCTCCTTCCTGGAGCGCACAGGCATCTCCAGCTTCTTCATCGACCTGGCCAACTGCGCGGCGGGAGCCTCCTCCGGGGGCCCTGCCAAGGTGGCGGTGATCTCCTCGGCCCTGTGCGGCATGGTCTCCGGCTCCTCCGTGGGCAACACGGTGACCACCGGCTCCGTTACCATCCCCATGATGAAAAAGACCGGCTACAAGGGGGAGTTCGCCGCGGCGGTGGAGGCCGCGGCCTCCACCGGCGGACAGATCATGCCCCCCATTATGGGCGCCGCCGCCTTCCTCATGGCGGAGTATATGGACACCACCTACGCCACCGTTGCCCTGAAGGCCATTCTTCCGGCCCTGCTGTACTTCACCGGCATCTTCCTGGCCGTCCACCTGGAGGCCAAGCGCCTGGGGCTCCAGGGCATTGCCCGGGACCAGCTGCCGAAGTTCCGCCTGCTGATCCGCAGCATTTACCTGCTGATCCCCCTGGTGGTGCTGGTGTGGCTGGTGTCCACCGGCGCCCGGACTCTCCAGTTCTCCGCCGCCATCGCGATTGTGCTGACCATTCTGGTGAGCCTGCCCAACATCTTCCGGGACAGCCGCGCCCAGCACGGTGAGGGCTTTGCCGTCCACGCCGGCAAAGAGGTGGCCACCATGATCGCCTCCTCTCTGGAGGCCGGCGGCCGGGGCTGCATCACCGTGGCGGTGGCCTGCTCCATGGCCGGCATGGTGGCGGGCTGCATCACCGTGACAGGTCTTGCGTCCAAGCTGGTCAGCGCGGTGGTAAACATCAGCCGCATGATTCCTAATGAGGCGCTGGCGCTGTTTATCGCCCTGTTTTTAACCATGCTGTGCTGCATCGTGTTGGGCATGGGCGTGCCCACCACCGCCAACTACTGCATCATGGCTTCCACCTGCGCCCCCATTTTGATCACCCTGGGTATCGGCAAAATTCCCGCCCACTTCTTTGTGTTCTATTTCGGCATTGTGGCGGATATTACGCCCCCTGTGGCCCTGGCGGCCTACGCCGGCAGCGCCATCGCCAAGTCCAACCCCATGAAGACCGGCGTCAACGCCACAAAGCTAGCCATCGCCGCCTTCATCGTGCCCTATATCTTTGCCTTCAACCCCGCCATGCTGCTGGTGGACACCGGCCCTGTGGACGTGGTTGTCATTGTGGTCTCCTCCCTCATCGGTCTCTTCGGCGTGGCGGCGGCCCTCAACGGCACGCTGTTCCGCAGGATCAATCCCCTCTTCCGGCTTTTGCTGGTAGCGGGCGGTCTGAGTATGATGTTCCCCGGCTTTGTCAGCGACATTGTCGGCCTGGTGCTGGTGCTGGGGGTTGTGGCCATGCAGAGGATGGGCGCCAAAAGAGCCGCGGCCTGATTAAAAGTGCCGCTGAGTTCAGGCGAATTACCCGGCATTGCGGTTTGGAAGCGGCTTGTAGGCCCTGTTTGAAAAATGTCAAAACGCCCAAAGGGCGGATCTCTTTCCGCCGCTTTGCGTTGGTTTTCCTTGCCATAGACAAAGTATGGCAGCGTCAAACCGCAGGAGTTCCGCGGCGGGGCCCTGGAGAGGTTTTCAAAAATCCTAATAGACAAATTGGACCGCGCCTGATCTCAGGCGCGGTCCTTTGTTTCTAGAGTCTGGAGGCCGCCGGAGAGATAGAAGTCCTTGAAGTCCTCCAGGGAGACATTATTCCGGCGGAGAAAACGGACAATTCGCTCCGCCCGGGCCAGGTCCTCCGTAATGGCGGGGAAAGAGGCCCAGACCTGGGAACTCTCCGTGTGGATGATAACCCCATAGCGCCGGCTGGCGTAGTCATACGTGATCTGATAGATAGAGCTGCCGTTGGCCTGGCTGTCCCACAGATACCGGGCCACTGCGGAGATAAAGCTGTCCGGGGTTGGCTTTTCCACCAACTCCCTGCGGTAGTACTCCCGCAGGAGGAGACGGCTCTCCGGCCGGGCCCAGATGTCGTCCACCGCCCGGGCAATAGAGCGGTAGATGGTCTCCGGGTTCTGCTTGCCGCAAACATCCACAAGTTCCCGGCACAGCCGGTCCATGCTGGAGGGCATGGGCTGTGTTTTAATGGCCTCCTCAATGGCGTAGTGCAGCAGGCCATAGCCCTCCCAGCTCCCGTGGTTCGCGAGCTCTGCCAAAATCTGTGAGAGATCTTTCATCTCTGTCATCCTTTCTCTGTCTTTGGATGTATACAGAATATGACAAATTTCCCCAGTTTTCCGCACTTGTGACTGCATATGACAGACTCTGACAAAAGTTGACACAGCCGCGGGATCTGCCGGTGAAAAAATGAGGGGGGGGAGAGGGCGCGGACCCGCCACGGCTGGCGGCGGATGGGGGGATAAAAAATCCCCCATTTCCGGGTTGGAGCCCGAAAATGGGGGGAAAACGCGGAATCAGAGCTCCACTGCCTGGATGGATTCCTCTTTGACGCCGTGCTTTTCGGCGTAGCCGGTGAGGATCAGGGTCAGGGCGCCGTCGCCGGTGACGTTGCAGGCGGTGCCGAAGCTGTCCTGCAGGGCGAAGATGGCCAGCATCAGGGCGGTGCCGTCGCCGTCAAAGCCCAGGACGCCGGTGATCAGGCCCAGGGAGGCCATGACCGTGCCGCCGGGGACACCGGGGGCGCCGATGGCGAAGATGCCCAGCAGGAGGATGAAGAGGATCATATTAACCACGCTGGGCAGCTCGCCGTAGAGGACCTTGGAGACGATCATGATGAAGAAGGTCTCGGTGAGGGCGGAGCCGCACAGGTGAATGTTGGCGAACAGGGGGATGCCGAACTCCACCATGTCGGAGCGGAGGCTCTTGCTCTTCCGGGCGCAGTCCAGAGCCACGGCCAGCGTGGCGGCGGAGGACATGGTGCCCACGGCGGTGAGGTAGGCGGGGCCGTAGTGCTTCACAACCTCAATGGCGCTGCGGCCGGAGTACACGCCGGCAAAGCCGTACAGGATGGCCATCCAGATGTAGTGGCCGGCCATGACGATGACAATGGCCAGCAAAAAGGCGGGGAACTGCTTGGTGATGGTGCCGTCATAGCTGAGGCCGCAGAAGGTCAGGGCGATAAAGAAGGGCAGAATGGGGATGACCACCTTCTTGACAACGCTCAAGACGATGTTCTGGAACTCCTGGAGCACCGCGGTGACGGTTTTGGCCTTGGTCCACACGGCGGCCAGGCCGATGAGGACGGAGAAGACCAGAGCGCTCATGACGGGCATGATCTGGGGAATGTCCAGCTGGAAGGCCACGCCGGGCAGCTCCTTCAGCCCCTCCATGCTGGAGGCGATGGGCAGGAAGGGCACTAGGATGTAGCCCGCCACCATGGACATCAGGGTGGCTAGCACGGTGCTGGCATAGGCCACGATGATGGCCACCACCAGCATCCGGGTGGCGTTGGAGCCCATCTTCGTGATAGAGGGGGCGATGAAGCCGATGACAATCAGGGGCACGCAGAACATGATGACCTGGTTCAGGACGTACTTGAGAGTGACGACGATGGTCATGACGCTCTCCGGCAGGAACAGGCCGAGGACAATGCCCACGGCGATGCCGATTAACAGCTTCAGGGGCAGGCTCATGCCTTTTTTCTCGGTTTTCATAAAAAATCCTCTCTTTCTCACACAGCAAAAGTTTTGCGCCTCTAATCCAGCATACGCGGGACGAAGGCGTTTTAGGCCTTGGGGGGCTGTCCGGTCATGATGCGGATGATCTCCCGGTCCGTCTCCCGCATCCCCAGGCGGCCCAGACGGCCGATGTTGGCGATGGTGTTTTCCACGCCCTTGGAGACGATGCCCTCGCCGCCGTAGAACTGCTGCTGGCTGCGGTACATATGGTAGCCCAGAAGGCCCGCGTCCACCGCTGCGGCGATTTTGGCCGCGCAGGAGGGCTTGGCCCCGTCGCAGATCATGCCGGAGATGGTGGCCAGGGCGTTGACCAGGGTGTGGGCGATGACCTCGAAGTCCCCGCCGTGGAGCCAGGCGATGGCAGCGCCGGCTCCGCACCCGGCGCTGACGGCCCCGCAGTAGGCGCTGAGACGGCCGATGCCGGTTTTCATGTGGATGGTCAGAAGGTCGCTGAGGGTGACGGCCCGGAGCATGGTCTCATGGCCTGCGCCCAGCTCTTTGGCATACTCAATGACAGGCACCGAGGCGGTGATGCCCTGGTTGCCGCTGCCGGAGACGATGATGACGGGCATCTCGCAGCCGCTCATGCGGGCGTCAGACCCGGCGGCGGCCATGGCCCGGGCGCGGATTTTGATGTCGTCCCCGTAGTGCTCCAGGAGAACCTTGCCGATGTTGGCCCCCCAGCGGTTGTTCATGCCCTCCTGGGCGATGGCGTAGTTGTAGTCGATCTGCCGCTGGACGATCTCCTCCACGTCGTTCACATCGCAGGTGTTCACGAAGTCCACGATGGCCTCCACAGACATGCAGCTGCGGTCCGTCAGGCCGCTGGTGTCGCTGGCGGAGACCACGTTGCCGGCTTTGAGCAGCGTCTCGCCGTTCTTTTCAATGAGGACGATGTTGGTGTGGTAGTCCGCGATGCGCAGGCGAACAGTGTCCGCCCCCGCAGTGAGGGTGATGATGATGTCAAACACCACGTCTCCCGGGGCGGGGGCCACCCGCACCTCATGGCTGGCGAGATAGGCCTTGATGTCCTCCTTCTGCCGGTCTGTCACCTGGGAGATGACCTCCAGGATCTTCCCGGCGTCTCCAGCCACCGCGCCAGCGGCGGCGGAGGCCTCGATGCCCTTGAGTCCCCCGGTGTTGGGCACCACTACGCTTTTGACGTTTTTGATGATGTTCCCGCTGGCCTCCACCAGGATTTTCTCCGGCAGACAGCCCAGGACTTCCCGGGCCTTCGCGGCGCCGTAGGCGATGGCGATGGGCTCCGTGCAGCCCATGGCGGGTACCAGTTCCTCCCGCAGGATCTGCACGAAGTGGTGGTAGCGCTGGTCCGTTTTGTCCATGTTTCTCCTCCTTTTCAACATTTGTGTCTCCCGGCGGGAGACGAATCTATGGTAGCATCTGGGGGAGAAGTTGTCAAGGAAGGAGGAGGAGAGGGCGCAGCTTATGGCGCATTTTACAGCGGAAAAGCGGCGTGGGGAGACCTGCGCATCCGCCCTTCCACCGCGGCTGCCTCCCGTGGGAGGAAATTGTCCCGTCCCTCTCCGGCCCACGGTTCCCCGTTTACACCGTGCCGCCGGGCGGCAGGGGCTGGACGAAGAAGGTGACCCGGAGGGGACTGTGGGGGTAGCGGCGGGTAAAATTCCGGACCAGGCGGGCGCAGACGGCCCGGCTGGCGTCGTAATCTGCCTGGGGCAGCAGCAGGACGAATTGGTCCGCCCCGCAGCGGGCGGCGGCGTCTCCCCGGCGGAGCCCCTTCCGGAGAATCTCCTCCAGGTGGTCCATGGCCCGGTCCAGGCTGTGGCGGGCGGGCGGGGCGCTCTCCTCCGGCCCGGCGGCGGTGAGGAGGGCGATGTGGACCGGCCGGCCGTCCCGGCCCGCCATCCTGGCGGCGCTGTGGCAGATGGTGCGGAAGGCGTCGAAATCGCATATCAGGGAGCCGGGACAGGGGGGTTCCAGCAGGGCGTCCAGCAGCGTGGCGGGGGAGAGGGCGCGGGGGTCCCGGTCTCCCACGGCCCGGCGGTGCAGGTCCCGCAGGGCCTGAGAGGGCAGAACCCCCAGCCGGGAAAGAAGGCGGCCGTGGAACAGCTCGTAGGTTTGAACGGCCTCCGGTCCGCGGCCTGTGCGGAGCAGCGCTTCCATGCGGAAGCGGCACAGGTCCTCCCGGCAGGGTTCCAGGGTGCAGGCGGTCTCCGTCAGCTCCGCCGCCGCCTGCCAGCGGCCCGACTCCGCCAGGGCGGTGAGGACCTCCGGCAGCGATTCCAGGTACTGCTCCCGCAGGGCCGCCCTCCTGGCGTCCGCCCAGTGGGAGCCGGAGAGGGAGGGGAGAAAGTCTCCGCGGTACAGGGCCAGGGCCTCCAGCCGGGACTCCGGATTTCCCGCCGCCAGCAGGCGGGCAAAATCCTCCGCGTCCAGGGAGAGGGGGGCCTCCGGGTTCCACTGGCAGCCACCCTCCCGGCTGAGGATGAGGGACCGTCCGCTCCCCTCCCCCAGCTGGTCCAGAGCGCTGCGGGCCCGGTGGAGGAGGGCCTTCAGGGCGTTGAGGGAGCCGCCCTCCCGCCCGGCCCAGAGGAGGTCTGCCAGCTCCTCGTAGGGCACGGGGCGGGCCCGCTCCCAGATGAGAAAGGCCAGCAGCAAGATGAGTTTGCGGGAGCGGCCGCCGGCAAAGGCCGGCGTTCCCCGGCAAATGGAGAAGCTCCCTAAAGTCTGTACACGCAGGAGGGGCGTTTCCGTGGGGATTCCCCCTTTCATTCGGATAGGAGATATGAGGCGTGAGGAGAGGGCGCGCGGGCGCCCGCCGCAGAATCTCTCCCGCCTTTGGTTACTTTACCAGCATCAGGGTAGCACATTTTTTGCGGCCGCGCAACAGTGGAGTTATATAAAAATTGAAAAATTGAAAAAAATTTTTGAAAAAATACTTCCGTTTTTTCAGGGGTTGTGCTATACTGTCTTTAATTTGGCGCTTTGGGCCCGGAGCAGGGGGCCCGGAGCATGGATTTGAGCGTAAAATGAGGTATCAATTATGAAGATTTTCAGAAGGATCGTCCCGCTGGCCCTCTCGGCGGTTCTGCTGGCGGGAAGCGCCTCGGCGTTTGGAGGAAATGTTTATGGGCGGCCGGCGGCCCGGGAGATTGTGGCGGCGGACGCGGCAGTGCCCCTGGCGGGGGCGTCGGAGACGCTGCTGCTGCCGGTGGCCTCCGGCACGTCGGTGAAGGAGAACTCCAGAGCCGTCATCGACTACTCCAACACCCAGGACGGCTATGTGATGGTCCGGTTCACCGCCTCCACCAGCAAGAAGCTGAAGGTGCAGGTCTCCGGCCCCACCCGGGATAAGCCCTACTACGATTTGAAGCCGGGGGAGTGGACCACCTTTCCCCTGTCCGACGGCAACGGCAATTACAAGGTGACGGTGTTTGAGAACACCACCTCCAATAAGTACGCTGAGGTGGTGTCGGTGAGCTTTAAGGTCACTCTCAGCGACGAGTTCGCGCCGTATCTGCGGCCCAACCAGTACGTGGACTACGAGGACGCGGCCGACACCCTGGCCAAGGCCAAAGAGCTGGCTGGCAGCGAGACGGACCCGCTGAAAATTGTGGAGAAGGTCTACACCTTTGTGGTGAACAACCTGACCTATGACCGCCAGCTGGCGGCGACGGTCCAAAGCGGCTACCTGCCGGTGCTGGACAATGTGCTGGCGGCGAAAAAGGGGATCTGTTTTGACTACGCCAGCCTGATGACTGGAATGCTCCGCAGCCTGGGGGTGCCCTGCAAGCTGGTGGTGGGCTACGCCGGAACCAGTAATCCGGCCTATCACGCCTGGATCAGCGTCTGGACGAAGGAGACCGGCTGGATCGACAACGCCATCTTCTTCGACGGCAATACCTGGCACCGGATGGACCCCACGTTCGCCTCTTCCGGCAAGAGCAGCAGCTCGATTTTAAAGTTCATCGGCGATGGCAGCCATTACCGGGAGACCAGCCTCTACTGACCGTACAGTACGCAGGAGACCGGCCCTTTGCGGATTTTGAAATTTCCGCCGCGACCGAAGGGAGGACCTTGTTTGGCCCATGGCGGAATGCCGGAGGGCGGGCGCGGTTTCGCCGGCTGGGGCGGAGAGCCGCGGAAGTCCTGTGTCTGGCCGCTTTTATATGGGCGGGATTTAGCCTGACATTGCGCGTGAGCGCGGATTGGAGCGTTTCATGAAGAAGAACGACATTTCCCACGGAGAACTGTCCACGCTGTGCCTGGAGCTTTCCATGCTGCTCCACGCGGGCGTGGGGACTGGGGACGCGCTGTCCCTCCTGGCGGAGGAGAGCGGCCCGGAGTATCAGGCCATGCTGCTGGACATGGCGAGAGAGGTGGACGGCGGCGCCGCCCTCTCAGAGGCCATGCGGAAGGCAGAGTGTTTCCCCGTCTACGTCTGCGGCCTGGTGGAGGTGGGTGAGCGGGCCGGCAGAGCCGAGGAGGCGCTGGGGGCGTTGTCCCGGTATTACGAGAGCCGCGCCCGCCTGGACCGCCGGATTCGCAGCGCGTTGCTGTACCCGGCGGTGATGCTGCTTTTGATGCTGGTGGTTATCGCCGTGCTGCTGGTGAAGGTCCTGCCCATCTTTGACGATGTGTACGCCTCCCTGGGCAGGCGGCTCACCGGCGTGGCCGGAAGCCTTCTGACCCTGGGCCGCTGGCTGGACGGGGCCATGCCGGTGCTGTGGGTTCTGCTGGTTCTGGCGGCGGTGTTTTTGGCGGTCTTTGCCGCCGTGCCCTCCTTCCGGGAGAAGCTGACGGTTTCGTGGCGCAGAACCCACGGGGACAGGGGCGTGGCCCGGAAGATGAACGACGCCCGTCTGGCCCAGGCCCTGGCAATGGGCATGGCCAGCGGCATGCCCATTGAGGAGGCAGTGGAGCTGGCCGCCGGACTGATGGAGGAGACCCCCGCCGCCAAGGAGCGGTGCCTGGACTGCCGTGCCCGCCTGGAGGGCGGGGAGCGGACCAGCGCGGCTATGAAGGAGAGCGGCCTGCTGCCGGTTGGCGCCTGCCGCCTGCTGGAGATGGGACAGCGGGGCGGCGCGGGGGACGCGGCCATGGAGAAGATCGCCGCCGACCTCTCCGAGGAGAGCGAGGCCGCCCTGGAGGAGAAGGTAAGCCGGGTGGAGCCGGCCCTGGTGCTGGTATGCTCCATCCTGGTGGGACTGATTCTGCTGTCCGTGATGCTGCCGTTGATGCACATCATGTCCGCCATCGGGTGACGGCATGAGGAAGAGGAAGAATCCCTGGCTGGGGATGCTGCGGGGGCTGCTGCTGCCAGCCGCCGCCGCCGTGGCGCTGGTGATGTTCGCCGCCGCCCTGGACGGTCTCTCCGCCGGCCGGGACGCCGAGGACCTGCGCCAGCTGGAGGAGGCTCTGCGCCGCGGGTGCGCGGCGTGTTATGCCGCCGAGGGGGTCTACCCCCCAAATCTGGAGTATTTGGAGGATCACTACGGCATCCGGGTGGATGAGGAGCGGTACGCGGTGTTTTACAGCGCCTTTGCCGACAACCTGATGCCGGACGTCACCGTGGTGGTGCGTGTGCCATGAGAGAGAAGCGGGTAAAACATCATATCGACGGACTGGTGGCTCTGCTGCTGTTCGGGGTCTTTGCGGCGTGCGTGCTGGTGGTACTTCTCACCGGGGCGGACGCCTACCGTCGCCTGACGGAGCGGGATCAGGCGGCCTATGAGCGCCGCACCGGCGTGCAGTACATCGCCACCCGGGTCCGTCAGGCGGACCACGCCGGGGGCGTGGCCGTGGAGGACTTCGGCGGCGCGGACGCCTTGATTCTGGGGGCGGACGAGACATATGCCGCCAGGGTCTACTGCTATGACGGCTGGCTGATGGAGCTCTACTGCCTGGCGGAGGAGCCCATGGAGCCCCAGGACGGGCAGAGGATCATGGAGGCGGAGGCGCTGGCGCTGTCCCTGGAGGACGGGCTGCTGGAGGTCACCCTCACCGCCGCTGGCGGCACAGAGGACACTCTGCGGCTGTCCCTCCGGAGCGGAGACGGGGACGGTCCCCTTGGCGCCGCGCGCCCGGACGTGAACGGAGAGGGGGCGGCGTCATGAGGAGCAAAGCGCCCCTGATCCTGATGGAGCAGATGGTGATGCTGCTGGTGTTCGCCCTGGCGGCCGCACTGTGCCTCCAGGCCTTTGTGAAGTCCGACGACCTCTCCTCTCGCAGCGAGGCCCGTGATAAGGCGGCGGTGCTGTGCCAGAATGCAGCGGAGACTGTCCGCCGCTACGGCGGCGACGCCCAGAACGCCCTCTCCAGGGCCGCGGAGGACCTTGGTGCGGCGTACAGTGAGGAGTTTGTCACCCTCTCTCTGGACTACGATGAGAATTGGACTCCCATTCCCACCGGGGACTGCGGTATGGAGCGCCCCGTGCCCTATTATCGTCTGTGCGTCTCCGCCGGTTCCCCGGACCCCTCCGATCCGCTGACCGTGCCCTACCGGGCGGACGCCGATCTGTCGGACCCGGAGTTTTCGGGCCTCCAGCGGGCGATGGTCTGTGTGATGACAGGAAGCGGCAATGCGGACCAGATGCTGGACACATTGTTCTCCATCGAAATTGCCTGGCAGGAGGTGAGCGGCCGTGACTGAACGGAAGAGAGAGGTCTTCTTCCCCCCGGCGGTGGGCGGCATCTCGCTGCTGGTGGCCTTTGCCGTGCTGTGTCTGACGGTGTTCGCCCTGCTGAGCCTCACCACCGTCCAGGCCGACGTGCGGTTGGCGGACGCCGCCGCCCAGGCGGTGGAGGACTACTATGCCGCCGACTGCGCTGCCCAGGAGATCCTGGCCCGGCTGAGGAACGGCGAGACGCCGGTGGAGGCGGAGAGCCACGGCTACGATTCCTGGCACAGAGGAATGCGCTATACATATACCGTCCCCATCTCCGACACCCAGGAGCTGGACGTGGAGGTCATCGTGGACGGAGAGGAGTACGAGATCCTGCGCTGGCAGGCGCAGTACACCGGAGAGTGGGAGACCGTGGAGGGGCTGGACCTCTGGGACGGCACGCTGTTTGAATAATGGATATGGAGGTCCGGAACTTGGAACTGTTGGATTACCTGAGATTTGCGGTGGAGGCCAAGGCCTCCGATTTGTTCATCGTGGCCGGCGGCCCGGTGTGCGTCAAGCTGGAAAAGCGCATGACTCCCGTGGGCGGTGAGCGGGTTTTCCCCCAGGAGACGGAGCGGCTGATTATGGCCCTCTACCAGCAGGCACAGCGGTCCCCGGACCGGTTTCTCAGCCGGGGGGACGACGACTTCTCCTTTTCCGTGGGGGGGCTGGCCCGGTTCCGGGTCAACACCTACCGCCAGAGAGGGTCTCTGGCGGCGGTGGTGCGGGTTGTGGCCTTTGACATCCCCAGCTGGGAGGAATTGTCCATCCCCGCCCAGGTGATGGACCTGGCGGAGGAGACCCACGGCATGATTCTGGTCACCGGCACGGCGGGCAGCGGCAAGTCCACCACCCAGGCCTGCGTCATCGACCGGATCAACCAGACCCGGGAGGCCCATATCATTACTTTGGAGGACCCCATCGAGTACCTCCACCGGGACGTAAAGAGCATTGTCAGCCAGCGGGAAATTGCCATTGACACGGAGGACTATCTCTCCGCCCTGCGGGCGTGTCTCCGGCAGGCACCGGACGTGATCCTCCTGGGGGAGATGCGGGACCAGGAGACCATCCACACCGCCATGACGGCGGCGGAGACCGGCCATCTGCTCATCGCCACCCTTCACACCAAGGGTGCGGTGAATACCATCGGCCGCATTGTGGACACCTTCCCGGCGGCCCAGCAGGACCAGATCCGCACCCAGCTGAGCATGGTGCTGCGGACGGTGGTGTCCCAGCAGCTGCTGCCTGGCGCCGGGGGGGACCTGGTGCCGGCCTTTGAGATCATGCACACAAACAGCGCCATCCGCAGCCTGATCCGGGAGGGGAAGGTCCACCAGATTGACAACGCCATCGCCGCCGGCGGCCGGGACGAGGGCATGATCTCCATGGACCAGTCCATCCTGAACCTGTACAAGGCGGGGAAGATCACGGAGGAGACGGCGCTGAATTACGCGGATAACCCGGAGCAGCTGCGCCGCCGGCTGGGCTGAGACGGAAAAAGTGAACAGGGCGGAGGGGATGGTCCCCTCCGCCTTTTGTTTGGCCGGGGGGGATACAGGCGGACCCGGGCGGGGAAAACGGGCCGCCGAGGGCGGCGGCCTCTACGTCCGCCGGCCTTGAGGGGGACCGTATGGCCCCGTTAGGGGATGGCCCCTTGGCCGTTCCGTCCTCCGGTGACGGACAGCTTTGAGCGGAGAGCTTTCGTGATGATGCGGAATTTCCGCCATTGCGCCGGGGCGGAAGTTGTGATATGATAAAACCTGTATCCATATGTAAAAGGAGTATTGCCATGACCACCCGGGAGTTTCAGGAACAATCCGCCATACGGATCTTTCTCTCCTACTTCAAGCCCCACCGGCGGCTGTTTATCATGGATCTCAGCTGCGCGCTGATGATCTCCCTCATTGACCTTGCCTTTCCCTACGTCTCCCGCTGGTGCATGTACGAGCTGCTGCCCCAAAGTGCCTACCAGACCTTCTTTGCCGTTATGGGGGTGGTGCTGGCGGCCTTTGCCCTGCGGGCGGTGCTGACATATGTCATCTGCTATTGGGGCCACACCTTCGGCATCCTGGTGGAGGCGGACATCCGCCGGGACCTGTTCCGCCACATGCAGGAGCTGAGCTTTGACTACTTCGACCGCAACCGCACCGGCCAGCTCATGAGCCGCCTGACGGCGGACCTCTTCGACATCACCGAGCTGGCCCACCACGGGCCCGAGGACGTCTTTATCTCCGGCGTCACCATCGTGGGGGCCCTGGCGGTGATGTTCACCATTCAGTGGCGGCTGGCCCTGGTCATCGCCCTGATCCTGCCGGTGTTTTTCCTGGTGGTTTGGATGTGCCGGAGGTCCATGCAGGAGGCCTCCCGGCGGGTGAAGCAGCGCACCGCCGTTATCAACGCCGACATCGAGTCCGGCCTGTCCGGCATCCGCACCGCCAAGGCCTTTGCCAATGAGGAGACGGAGCTCCGTAAATTCGAGACCTCCAACGACAGCTTTAAAACCTCCAAGCGGCAGTTCCACAAGGCCATGGGCCGGTTCAACGCGGTGATGGAGTTCTTTCTCTGCATTCTCTCCGCGGCGGTGATCGCCGCCGGAGGATACCTCATCATGCGGGGGCAGATGGACGCTGTAGACCTTGTCACCTTCAGCCTGTATATCACTACCTTCGTCAACCCCGTGCGGAAGCTCTCCACCTTTGCCGAGCTCTTCGCCAACGGCGCGGCGGGCCTGGGCCGTTTTATCGAGCTCATGCGCACGGAGCCCGCCATGAAGGACGCCCCGGACGCCCGTGTCTTAGCCCAGGTGGAGGGCCGTGTCGACGTGGACCATGTGAGCTTCGCCTACCAGGATGATCTGGATGTGCTCCACGACGTGGACCTCCACATCCGCCCCGGAGAGACCGTGGCGGTGGTGGGTCCCTCCGGCGGGGGGAAGTCCACCCTCTGCCAGCTGGTGCCCCGGTTTTACGACGTGACGGACGGCGCCATCCGCATCGATGGGGAGGATGTGCGCCAGGTGACCCAGGAGTCGCTGCGGCAAAACGTGGGCGTGGTGCAGCAGGACGTGTTCCTCTTCGCCGCCAGCATTCTGGAGAACATCCGCTACGGCCGCCCCGGGGCCTCTGAGGAGGAGGTGGCCCAGGCGGCGAAGCTGGCGGAGATCTACGATGACATCATCGCCATGCCCGAGGGGTTCAACACCTACGTGGGGGAGCGGGGAGCCCTGCTCTCCGGCGGGCAGAAGCAGCGGATCTCCATCGCCCGCATCTTTTTGAAGAATCCGCCGGTGCTGATTCTGGATGAGGCCACCTCCGCCCTGGACAGCGTCACGGAGGCCAAGCTCCAGGAGACCTTTGAGCGGCTCTCCCGGGGCCGTACCACCATCATCATCGCCCACCGCCTCTCCACCGTGCGCAACGCCAGCCGCATCGCCGTGGTGGAGGAGGGCCGCATCGCCGAGCTGGGCTCCCACGAGGAGCTGATGGCGAAGAACGGGGCCTACGCCGCCCTGGTCCGCACCCAGGAGCTGCGCCATGGATAAGGGACAGCTGCTGGACCGCCTGGGGGCCGCCGGGGAGGACCGGCTGATCCTGGCGAAGATCCTGGACCGGGCGGAACAGGCGAGGGGCCGCAATATCCCCGCCGCCACGGACTTTCTCTCCCCCGCCCAGCTGGCCCAGGCCGGGGAAGCGCTGCGCTTGGCGGGCTTTCCGGAGACGGGATACGCCGCCCTGGGGGGCTATGAGACGGCGGAGCGCCGCCTGCTTCTCTTCCTGCCGGACTGGCTGGAGATGGAGGACGCGGAGAGCCAGAGCCCCATTCGGTGTCTGCGGGCCGCGTTCCGGGCGGAGTACAGGCTGACCCACCGGGATTTCCTGGGCAGCCTCATGGGAATGGGCATCGTCCGGGAGAAGGTGGGGGATATTTTAGTGGGGCCGGACAGCGCCGATCTCATCGTGCTGGACACCGTGGCGGACTTCCTGCTCCAGAGCTGGGACTCCGCCGGGCGGGCCAGACTCACCGTCTCCGCCATCGGGGCGAAGAACCTCCACATCCCGGCGGTGAGCTGCAAGGAGGCGCGGGACACGGTCTCCTCTTTGCGGCTGGACGCCGTGGCCGCCTCCGGGTTCCGGATGGCCCGGGGCAAGGCCGCCGCCCTCATTGAGAGCGGGAAGGTCCAGGTGAACTGGCGGGAGTGCGTGAAGCCGGACAAGCTCCTCTCGGCCGGGGACACGGTCTCCGCCCGGGGCTTTGGGAAGTTTGAACTCAGCGAGGTGGGGGGCGTGACGAAGAAGGGCCGCACGTCCATCGTGCTGAGGGTCTATATTTGAGGACAGGCCGAAAAGATGCCGGGCCGCTTTGAAGAATGGCGGGCCGGAAAATCGTATCAATAGAGGGGGCGCTTGGAATGCTGGAGTATGAGTTTGAGACGGTTCAGTGCGACTACGGAGCCGGGTACAGCCTCTTCGGCGGTGTAGGCTTGGAGACGGACGGGCACCGGGAGACCATTCTCCGCCGGGCGGCGGAGGGCTGGCGGTACGCCGGGTTTGTCCCCAGGAAGCAGCGGGCCGGGGGATTTATCGAGAGCATTGACTTGATTTTTCAGCGGGAAACGGAGGATAGGCCATGAACCAGCAGCAGATCGACCGCATCAACGCCCTGGCCCGGAAGGCCAAGACCCCGGAGGGGCTGACGGAGGAGGAGCGGGCGGAGCAGGCCGTCCTCCGCCGGGCCTATATCGACTCCGTGGTGGGGAATCTCAAGGGGCAGCTGGACAACACCGTCATTGTGGACGAGAAGGGCCACAGGCGGAAGCTGAGAGAGAAAAAAGAGGGGGAGTGAGAAATGGCGGACCAGAGAAAGAGAAATAACGACGACAGCTGGTTTCCCTGGGCCCTGATGATCTTCCTCTTTGTGATAAAGGCCTGGCCCATCGCCCTGATTCTGCTGTTCGTCAAGCTCTTCGCCGACGATGAGAAAAAGGAACGGACAGCGGCTCCGCCCCTGCAAAAGCCCGCCCAGCAGCGGAGCCAGCCCATGACCAAGCGGGCGGCGCAGCAGGGCGCCGTCCAGCCCCGGCAGCCTATGTCGAAGCAGGCCGCCCCGGAAAAAACGGCCCGCGCGGCCATGAAAAAAGCCGCCAGGTCTCCCAAGATGAAGAAGTCCAACGCCTGGCTGCTGAAAATCGCCGGCGCGGCACTGACGTTTTTCGGCGTCATGCTCACGGGCGCCGCGGTAGAGGATATGCTCTATCTGTTCGACACCCTGCGCTATTGGCTGCCGGAGCTGCTCCAGGCCCTGGCCTTTTTGGCGGCGGGCGGAGCCATGCTGTACAGCGGCTTTGCCATGGACCGCCAGCTGAGCCGCTTTTCCAAGTATCTCTCCGTCATGGGGGACCGGGAGGCGGTGCCGGTGGAAGAGCTGGCCCGGACATTGGGCTACTCCGGGAGCCGGGTGGAAAAGGACCTCCAGAAGATGATTGACAAGGGCTACTTCGGCGGCAGGGCCTACCTCAATGTGGAGCTGGGCTATCTCTTTCGCAGCGGTCAGGCCGGGGCGGACTGGCAGCAGAGGCAGCAGGCCGCCCAGACGCCTCCGCCCCCCAGAGAGGCGGAGGAGGGGTACTCCGGTATTCTGCGGAACATCCGCCGGGCCAACGACGACATCGCCGACCCCGTCCTCTCCGCCAAAATTGATCGGCTGGAGGAGATCACCGCCAAGATTTTTCGGGCGGTGGAGGAGGACCCCGGCAAGCGGGATAAAATCGACACCTTCCTGAACTACTACCTGCCCACCACCCAAAAGCTGCTGAACTCCTACGCCGAGTTTGAGGCCGCCGGGGTGGAGGGGGAGAACCTGCGCCAGGCCAAGGCGCGCATTGAGTCCACCATGGATGCCATCGTCAGAGGCTTTGAGCACCAGCTGGACGAGCTGTACCAGGCCGACGTCCTGGACGTGGACAGCGACATCCGGGTGATGGAGCACATGCTCCGCCGGGACACCGCCACCACGGAGGACGACTTCGGCCTGAGCGGCGGCGCCGCCGCGGCGAGACAGGAGGAGGAGACGTGAGGAGACGGAAGCTCGTCATTTCCGCGGCGCTGGCGCTGGCCGTCCTCTGGGCCATCGGGAGCGGGGGCCCGTTACTGTGACGCTGAACGGAGCGGAGACCCCGGTGACTCTGGCGGAGGACGGGGACGTCTATCTGACGGTGGAGGCCGCCGCGGTCACGGGCACAGGGGCTGCGGCGGTCCTGCACAGGGAGGGGGTCCCCAGATTGGCTATGGAGATGCCTATTATATTGCGCAAAAAGAGCGCCATAACAGCCGAAAGTGGACGGAGGTCCCCTGGCTTGACCAGGACGGGCCCAGCTGGTGGCCGTCTATGACCGTCATGGGCTTTGATCCGGACGGTGCATCGGAGGAGGCGCGGCTGGCCGGCGAGACGGAGATGGCAGAGGACTGGACAGACATCTACGGCCCTCTGGAGCCGGGGGAGTACCTGTTCGTCAAGGAGGTTATGGACCCGACAGACCCCGCCGCCGGACGGTACATCGGAGCGCAGTTCACTGTGAAATGAGCGCGAGGGGGCGCGGGGGAGATTTCCCCCGCGCCTCTTTTGCGTCCGTCCGCCCTCAGTATTTTTTCTCCAGCCGGCGGTAGAAGAACACCCCCGCCCCGTACTGAACGATGAAATACGCCGCCAGAAACAGGATCATCATGCGGCTGTTCTCCACGATCTCCAACGCGCCCAGCACGCCGAACACCAGGATGGACAGGGCGCACAGAAGCATCCCCAACAGCCACGCGTACCGCCCGGAGCGGTCCCGCAGCATGGCCTTCCGCTCGTCCCGCAGCTCGATCTGCTCCTCTTCCAGCCTCTCCCGGTAGGTCTCCGCGTTCTCCGGGCGGGTCCATTTCCGATACCGGGCCAGCTGTGTGACCCCGGAGCCCAGCATCCCCGCGCCGAAGCCCACGCTCAGGCTGCTGAGACGGGTCTCCCACAGCAGCCCTGCCAGGAGGAAAGTCAGCCCCAGAAGGGCGTAGGTCAGACCGCACCAAAAATTACTCTTTTTCATCAGAACCGCTCCTCTCATGGATGAAGATCTCCTCAATGGACAGGCCGAAGAAATCCGAGATGGTGAAGGCCAGCTCCAGAGAGGGGTTGTACTTGCCGTTTTCAATGGAGCTCACCGTCTGCCGGGAGACCCGGATGGCCCGGGCAAAGTCCTCCTGGTTCAGCCCACGGACCTTCCGAAGCTGCTCCACTCTGTTTTCCATTCTGCTGCCACCCTCCTCAAAATGTAAAGGTACCTTTACTGTGTTATACCACAGTGGGGAGAATATGTCAAGGTTCCTTTACAGAAAAGAGCGGTTGTTTTTTTCCGTCCCATGTGGTATACTCCTATTCGAAAATGATTCTCAAATTGGAGGAGGCTGCCCTTGAGACGGATTATCGCGCTGGCGCTGCTGTGCGCCGTGCTTCTGACGGGCTGCGCCCCGGCGGGCCGGGAAGCTGCGGACCCGGAGAAGCTTCAGATTGTGGCCACCATTTTCCCGGCCTACGACTTCGCCCGGGCCGCCGCCGGGGACAGGGCCCAGGTGACAATGCTGCTGCCTCCGGGGGTGGAGAGCCACTCCTACGAGCCCACGCCCGCGGACATTCTGGCGGTGAGGGACTGCGACCTCTTCATCTATCTGGGGGGCGAGTCGGACCACTGGGTGGAGACCATTCTGGGCAGTATAGACTTCCGGGGCCGCGCCCTGCGGATGGTGGACTGTGTGGAGCTGCTGGAGGAGGAGACCCGGGAGGGCATGCAGGCGTCCCCCGGACATGACCACGAAGACCACGGCCACGGTCCCGGGGAGGTGGTGGAGATGGACGAGCACGTCTGGACCGCCCCCCGGAACGCGGCGGCCGTCACCCGGGCGGTGGGGGAGACCCTGGCGGCTCTGGACGGGGACCACGGGGAGGAGTACCGGGGCAGCGCGGAGAGCTACGCCGCCAAAATTGAGGAGTTGGACAGGGCGTTCTCCGCCTTTTTCGCGGAGCCGGGGCACCGGACCATGGTCTTCGGAGACCGATTCCCCCTGCGGTATTTCGCCGAGGCCTATGATCTGGACTACTACGCCGCCTTTCCCGGCTGCGGGGCCCAGACGGAGCCCTCGGCGGCCACCATCGCCTTTCTGACGGAGAAGGTGGAGGCGGAGGATTTGGGGACCGTGTGGTACATTGAGTTCTCCAACCACCTGGTGGCGGACAGCGTCGCCGAGGCCACCGGGGCCGGAACGGCGCAGTTTCACACCTGCCATAATGTGGCAGGGGCAGACCTGGAGGCGGGAGCCACCTACCTCTCGCTGATGGAGGGGAATCTGGAGATTTTGCGGGAGCGCATGGAGTAGGCCTATGGCGTGGCCACCGCGCTAAGAATCCGACAAATTTTTTCTTGTCTGCCGTGGAATTTTCCCCTATAATAGAGACAAGACGAGTGAAAGCGAGGAAACGGAGTGCAGAACCGCTACGAAAAAATTTTTCCCGGTACTATCGCCGTCTCCGGTATCATGATCCTGCTGGGCGTCCTGCTGGGGGACCCCAGGGAGATTCCCATGGGACTGTACCATATCGTCACCATGCAGGACCTGTTGATTACGGACTACGTGTCCATCGGCGGCGTGGGAGCGGCGCTGGTGAACTCCGGTCTGGTGATGGTCCTCTCCATCTGTCTCATCAAGGTATCCAAGGACCCCTTCAATGGCTTCACCATGGTGGAAATGGGGCTGATGGCGGGGTTCTCTCTGTTTGGGAAGAATATATTGAACATCTGGCCCATTATATTGGGCACCTGGCTGTACGCCAAGTACCAGAAGGAGCCCTTTTCCAAGCATGCCTCCGTGGCCCTGCTGGCCACCTCTTTGGCGCCGCTGGTGAGCTATATGGCCTTGGGCAGCATCCACGCCAGCCTGCCTTTGGGCATCTTCAGCGGCGTGATTATCGGGTTCATCCTGCCCTCTCTCTCGGCTTATACCTACAAGGTCCAAAACGGCATGAACCTCTATAACATGGGCTTTGCCTGCGGCCTCTTCGCCATGATGATTGTACCCATCCTCACCGCGTTCGGAGACCATCCAGACTCCGCCATGTATTGGGCCACGGAGTACAACCGCACCTTCGCCATCATCCTGAGCGTTATCTGCGCTGTCTTTATCCTTACAGGCTTCTTCGGCACAGGGACGCCCTTCTGGGCGGTCTGGGCCGGATACCGGCGGCTGCTTTCCACTACCGGCCGGGCCCCCAGCGATTACCTGCGTATGTTCGGTGCGGGACCGGTGCTGGTGAATACCGGCGTCAACGGCCTGATCGGAATGGCCTATATCTTCATCGTGGGGGGGCAGCTCAATGGGCCCACCCTGGGGGGTATTTTTACCATCATGGGCTTCTCCGCCTTCGGCAAGCACGCCCGGAATATCATCCCCGTTATGGCGGGCATTGCCCTGGGGGCTTACGGGATGCACTACACCCCGGACTACCCCGCGCTTCAGCTGGCGGGGCTCTTTGGCACCACGCTGGCTCCCATCTCCGGCCACTTTGGCTGGCCCTACGGCGTTTTGGCGGGGTTTATCCACTCGGCCCTGGTGCTTCAAACCGGCGGTCCCGTGGCGGGGCTGAACCTCTACAACAACGGTTTCTCCGGCGGATTGATTGCCATCGTTCTCTATCCGACGGTCACGGCCATTGCCCGCCACCGCAATCCCAGGCTGCGGGACCAGGACTATTACGACCTGTTTGAGGAGAGCGACCCCATCGACATCTCCCGCTGGCGCACGGAGCAGGTGGAGGAGGAGCGGCAGGAGGAACCCATTCAGGAGGGACCGCTATCAGGCGGAGCCGCGGAGTAAAAAACGGTGCCCGGGGCCAAAGGCTCCGGGCACTTACGATGTTAAAAGCATGTGAGACGAACAGCGGGCAGGCGCTCTGCCTGCCCGCTCCGCGTAAAATTCGTATTATATAGTCGTCATGAGGGATTAGCCGAAGTACCGCTCCAGCAGGCCCTTGAAGGCCTTGCCGTGGCGGGCCTCGTCGCGGGCCATCTCGTGCACGGTGTCGTGGATGGCATCCAGGCCCAGCTCCTTGGCCTTCTTGGCGATAGCCATCTTGCCAGCGGTGGCGCCGTTCTCGGCCTCGACCCGCATCTCCAGGTTCTTCTTGGTGGAGTCGGTCACCACCTCGCCCAGCAGCTCGGCGAACTTGGCGGCGTGCTCGGCCTCCTCGTAGGCGGCCTTCTCCCAGTACAAGCCGATCTCGGGATAGCCCTCGCGATGGGCCACGCGGGCCATGGCCAGGTACATGCCCACCTCGGTGCACTCGCCGGAGAAGTTGGCCCGCAGACCCTCCAGAATCTCAGCGTCCACACCGGCAGCGACGCCGACAACGTGCTCGGCGGCCCAGCTCATCTCGCCCTTCTGCTCACTGAACTTCTCGGGACCCACGCCGCACTGGGGGCACTTCTCAGGGGCCTTCTCGCCCTCGTACACATAGCCGCAGACCTGGCAAACCCATTTTTTCATATCAATGATCCTCCTCAAAAATATATAATGTTTGATTTTGGGAAATCTTTCCCCTTTATGGACTGGGTTAAGTATATCAGGATGTCCGGAGAAATGCTAGTTGCAATTGCAACGATTTTTGAAATTGGAGAGAAATTTCATGGTTTGTTCAAACCTTGCGCGCCCTTGACAGAGGGGACGGCACCGCAGTATAATATGGGGGAAATGAGGTGAGGGCAGTGTTGGACGAGAGAGACCTGCAAATGATCGCAAAATTACTGGGAGATCAGAAGAAGGAGATTATGGAAGAGACCTCCCGGATGCTTGTGGACCAGAAGACGGAGATCATGCACGAAGTGGTGGCCCTGATGGAGGTGGAGGTCCGGCCGAAGTTCGACCTTTTGGCGGAGAAGATGGATCTCCTGGCGGAGAAGTTCCTGCCGCCGGAGGAGGTGGAGGACCTGGACTCCCGGGTGGATGTTCTGGAGGCGGTAACGCGGCGGAACGTCCGGGAGATCGGGCGCATCTCCAAGGAGCTGGAGGACTTGAAAAGGGCCCAGTGAGAATAGGAATGTCCGGCATCGGTATTGGTTATAAAAAGGCCCCGCTCCTGTGGAGCGGGGCCTTGCTGCTGTGCCTCCACCGGAGGCGGAGCGGTGTTTTGATTTGTCCAGAACTGCGGAAATTTGGCAGGGAAATCAATTTTGCTCCATAAATTTCCAAATCTCTATTGGAGCAAATACGATGCGCTCCAATTCGGTTGACATAATTTTTATTACGTGGCGAAAGGCACATCAAAATAGATGCTTAAACGGCAAGCAGGATTTCCAAATCCAAGAAATTGATTTCCGTGAAATTTGGGGAAGGGCTCTTGCAATTCCGGCAGAAGTGGGGTAAAATGGGAGACGGAAACATAAATGCGGCAGGCCGCGGAGTGGTCGCAACACCCCACGGCCCTGTACGAGTGGATTGGTCACTCAGCACAGCAGTAAAACTGCACCACGGACCTATTATACCTGTTTCGCGCTCTGTTTGCAAGAGTGGCGGAAGAGGTTTTATGGGTGTGCGTTCGCATGATCTGATGCGGTGTTGAGTTCAAGAACTCGGCACCGCTTTTATGTTTCCGGCGGACGCCCGGGGCGGGGAAAAATAATCCTGCCCCGCTCCGGAGTTCGTTCGCCGGAAATTTTGACAAAGAGAGGTAGAAAGCATGAGAAAGAGGATTGCGATTTTCACTCTGGCGCTGGCGCTGTGTTTGGGACTGGCCGCCTGCGGCGGGGAGACGGACGGAGCCGGACAGGAGCCGGCATCCGCCCCGGGGGAGACGGAGGAGACCGGTCCGGCGGAGGGCGCAGGCGGTGAGGGCGGAAGCGGAGAACAGGCGGGCTCCGGCGACCTGGGCGATTACCGTGTGGAGATCAAAGGCGCGGAGCTGACGGAGGACTATGAGGGAAAGCCGGTGATCGTCATCACCTATGCCTGGACAAACAACGGCGAGGATACCACCAGCGCCATGGTGGCTGTCGCGGAGAAGGCGTTTCAGGATGGGGTACAGCTGGAAAGGGCCCTTGTTATGAACGATGAGGTGTACGATTCCGGCGCCGGAATGAAGGAGGTCCGGCCCGGCACGACGCTTGACATCCAGTGTGCATATGAGCTGACAAGCGAGACTTCCACGGTGGAATTTGAGATCACGGAGTGGATCAGTTTCTCGGACGGCGTGGTGACCATGGACTTTGAGCCCGCGGATTTGAAATAGCCGGATTACGTTGGAACAGAGAGGAATTGAATTCATGAAAAGCTGGAAATTGGTATCGGGGATTTTATCCATTGTCCTGACCTTTTTTGTGCTGCTGCAGTCCTGCGCGGCCGGGGTGAGCAATAGCCTGCAAAACAACGGTGAGGTGGGCGGGAGCGCCGGAGTCATTGTCGCAATCGCGCTCCTGGCCGGCGGCATTACGTCGGTTGCCACCAGGAAAGGGGGCCGCGGCGGAAATATCGCGGCGGCGGTCATCTATGGAATCGGCGCGCTGCTGGGGTTCACTATGGCCGGGAGCTATACCGATTTAACGATTTGGGCAGGCTGGTGCCTTATCTGCGCCGCCCTGGCAATTGCGGCGCTTGTTCGGAAGCAGTGAATCAAAAAGGAAGGACACCCGCGCGGCCGGCGCGGGTGTCCTTTTGTGTTTGAATCAATCAGCCCTCCGCCAGAGCCTTGGCCTCGGCGATGGCCTTTTCCTGGGCGGCCGGCGGGCAGTCCTCGTAGCGCACGAAGTGGAAGGTGAAGCTGCCCCGGCTCTGGGTCATGGCTCTGAGGTCGATGGCGTAGGTGCCCATCTCGCCCATGGGGACCTCGGCGGAGATCACCTGGTCGCCGTCGCCGGTGGGGTCCATGCCCATGACCCGGCCCCGGCGCTTGTTCAGATCGCCGATGACGTCGCCCATGTAGCTGTCGGGCACCGTGACCTTCAGCTCGCCCACGGGCTCCAGCAATACGGGGTTGGCCTCCGGCAGGGCGGCCTTGTAGGCCAGCTGGGCCGCGGTTTTGAAGGCGATTTCGGAGGAGTCCACCGGGTGATAGCTGCCGTCGTACAGCACGGCTTTCAGGTTCACCACCGGGTAGCCCGCCAGGGGGCCGTGGACGCAGGCCTCCCGCAGGCCTTTCTCAACGGCGGGGAAGTAGTTCTTGGGCACGGAGCCGCCGAAGACCTCCTCGGCAAACTCCAGCTCCTCCGCCTCGGGATTGGGCTCAAAGCGGATCCACACGTCGCCGAACTGGCCGCTGCCGCCGGTCTGCTTCTTGTGGCGGCCCTGCTTCTGCACGGTTTTGCGGATCTTCTCCCGGTAGGGGACCCGGGTGGGCTGCAGCTCGGCCTCCACGTTGAAGCGGGTCTTGAGCTTGCTCACCAGCACGTCCACCTGCATGTCGCCGGCGCCGGAGAGGACCATCTGATGGGTCTCGGCATTGTTGACCACGGAGAAGGAGGGGTCCTCCTCGTTGAGGCGGCCCAGACCCTGGGCGATCTTGTCCTCCTGGCCCCGCGTCTTGGGCACGATGGCCACGGAGTAGCAGGGCTCGGCGAAGGGGATGGGCTTGAGGTTCACCACCTTGCGCTCGTCGCACAGCGTGTCGCCGGTTTTGATGTCCATCTTGGCGATGGCGCCGATGTCGCCGCAGGTCAGCTCCTTGACCTCGCTGTTCTTCTTGCCCCGCATGGTGTACAGGCGGCCCAGCTTCATCTTCTCGCCGGTGCGGGCGTTGACCATGGGCAGATCCGGGGTGATGGAGCCGGAGAGCACCTTTACAAAGGAGTACTTGCCGTACTGGTCGGAGACGGTCTTAAAGACAAAGGCGGTGGGCACGCCGCCGGGGGAGACCACAAACTCCTCGGCCTCGCCGTCGGCGCGGGTGGCCTTGTGGTAGTTGCCCTCGGCGGGGTTGGGCAGCAGGTCTACGATGTTGTCCATCAGCATCAGGCTGCCCAGGCAGCTGACGGCGGAGCCGCACAGCACAGGGAAAAGGCTCAGGTCCCGCACGCCCTGGCGCAGGCCCTGGATCATCTCGGCGTAGGTGAAGTCCTCGCCGCCGAAGAATTTCTCCATGAATTCCTCGCTGGTCTCGGCTACGGATTCCTTGAGGGCGTCGTTAAACTCGGTGACGACCTCCTCCTTGTCGGCGGGAAGGGCGATCTCCGCCCGCTTGAGGTTCTGCATCTCATAGGCCCGCTTGTTCAGCACGTCGATGATGCCGGTGACCTTCTTGCCGCCGTCCCAGATGGGCACCACGATGGGGGCGATTTTCTTGCCGAAGCGGTCCCGCAGGGAGTCGAAGGTGGCGTTGTAGTCGCTGTTCTCCTCATCGGTTTTGGAGATGTAGATGAAGCGGGGCATATTCCGCTCCTCGCAGTATTTCCACGCCTTCTCCAGGCCGACGGAGATTCCGTCCTTGGCGGAGCAGACGATGATGGCGGCGTCAGCGGCCCGCAGGGCCTCCATGACCTCGCCGGAGAAGTCGAAAGCGCCGGGGGTGTCCAGCACGTTGATGCGGCAGCCCTTGTACTCCAGGGGCGCCACGGCGGTGGACAGGGAGATCTGGCGGCGGGTCTCCTCGGGGTCGTAGTCGCAGACGGTGTTGCCGTCGGCGGCGCGGCCCATGCGGTCGATGGCGCCGGTCATATAGAGCAGGCTCTCGGCCAGGGCGGTCTTGCCGCTGCCGCTGTGGCCCAGCAGGCAGACGTTGCGGATGTTCTGTACAGAATAGCTCATAGTCGTTTCCACTCCTTATGTTTGATGCTGTCCTCCCGGCCCCGCGCGGCGGCGCGGAGCCGCGTCCCCTCCGGTCAGTAACCGGGATAGCCCAATATGTGAATTATACAACATTCCCCGGGCTAATACAACAAAAATTTCAGCACATTCCCCATTTTTGACGGGAGGGAGAAAAAGCGGGCGGATTTTTGGCGGGTTCCGGCAGGGCGGCAACATTTAGGTTTTCAACAATATCAGCCTGAAATAGTCCTGGAAGAGCGGATGTTTTGTGAATCTTCAGAACTTCAACTCAGTTTTTCGCCACTTGCTGCCGTACGGGTTCATAGAGAGACAATTTCCGGCGCATTTTCCGCGGTAACCGGCAGCGGACAGGCTCTGTGCGGGGCGCCGCCGGATCACTCCAAATGGGCATTGAATGCCCTATAGGACTTTACCCCGTACTTCCGGCGGTTTACCTTGACTTTTTTGCCGGGATATGGTATGATTTTCTCCGCTGAAAATCCGCCGCTCCCCGGGGCGGCGGCAAAAATCACAAGATGGGAGAATCACCATGGAGAGAATCAAGACCCTTGAGACCCGCGGCCTGTGCGAGAGCGCCGAAAAGGGCGGCTGCGGCGAGTGCCAGACCTCCTGCCAGTCCGCCTGCAAGACCAGCTGCGGCGTGGCCAACCAGAAGTGTGAGAACAAGTGAGTGCCCAGTGAAAACGCCGCCGTGGGGCGGCGTTTTTCTGTGGTGCATCTGACAGGAGGTCAATATGGTACATCAATATCAGCTGGGCGGCTACAACATCGTCTTGGATACCTGCTCCGGCTCCATCCATGTGGTGGACGAGGTGGCCTACGACGCCATCGCCCTCTTCGAGGACCACACGCCGGAGGACATCACCGCCGCCCTGCTGGGCAAATACGCCGGCAGGCCCGACGTGACGGCGGAGGAGCTGCGGCAGTGCCTGGCGGACATCCGGAGCCTGAAAGACGCCGGAAAGCTCTTCACGCCGGACGCCTTCGCCCCCCTGGCGGGGACCTTTAAGGAGCGGTCCGGGAACGTGGTGAAGGCCCTGTGCCTTCACGTGGCCCACACCTGCAACCTCAACTGCGCCTACTGCTTCGCCAGCCAGGGCAAGTATCACGGGGACCGGGCTCTCATGTCCTTTGAGACAGGAAAGCGGGCCCTGGATTTCCTGATCGAGCACTCCGGCCGGCGGCACAACCTGGAGGTGGACTTCTTCGGCGGCGAGCCCCTGATGAACTGGGACGTGGTGAAGGCTCTGGTGGCCTACGCCCGGAGCGTGGAGACGGAGCGGGGCAAGCGTTTCCGCTTCACTCTCACCACCAACGGAGTGCTCATTGACGGCGGCGTCATCGACTTTGCCAACCGGGAGATGGACAACGTGGTGCTCTCCCTGGACGGGCGGAAGGAGATTCACGACGCGGCCCGGGTGGACTACGCCGGAAACGGCAGCTATGACCGTGTTGTGCCCAAATTCCAGAAGCTGGTGGAGGCCCGGGGCGGGAAGAACTACTACATCCGGGGCACCTTCACCCACCGCAACCCGGACTTTACGAAGGACCTCTTCCACATGGCGGACGACCTGGGCTTCACCGAGCTCTCCATGGAGCCGGTGGTCTGCGCCCCGGGGGACCCCGCCGCCTTAACGCCGGAGGACCTGGAGATTGTCAAGGAGCAGTACGAGATTCTGGCGGCGGAGATGCTCCGCCGGAAGAAGGAGGGCCGTCCCATCACCTTCTACCACTACATGCTGGATCTGGAGAACGGGCCCTGCGTCTACAAGCGCATCTCCGGCTGCGGCTCCGGCACGGAGTACATGGCCGTCACCCCCTGGGGGGACCTGTACCCCTGCCACCAGTTTGTGGGAGAGGAGCGCTGGAAGCTGGGTGACATCTGGGGCGGCGTTACCAACACGGCCCTGCGGGAGGAGTTCCGCTCCTGCAACGCCTACGCCCGCCCGGAGTGCGCCGGCTGCTGGGCCAGGTTCTACTGCTCCGGCGGATGCGCCGCCAACGCCTATCACGCCTCCGGCTCCATCCGGGGGGTGTACGAGGCGGGGTGCGAGCTGTTCCGCAAGCGCATGGAGTGCGCCATCATGATGAAGGCGGCGGAGGCGGACCTGTGATGGACACGCCCATCTGGGACTTTCTGCAAAAGTACCGGCAGGCGGGTGCCCGCCGCTTCCACATGCCGGGCCACAAGGGCGCCGGCCCCCTGGGCTGCGAGGCCTGGGACATCACGGAGATCTCCGGGGCGGACTCCCTCTATGAGGCCTCCGGCGTCATCGCCGGGAGCGAGGGGAACGCCGCCGCCCTCTTCGGCGCTGGGGCCACCTTCTATTCCACCGGGGGCTCCAGCCAGTGCGTCAAGGCCATGCTGCACCTGGCCCTCCAGAACCGCCCGGCGGGCACGCCGCCTGTGATTCTGGCGGCCCGGAACGTCCACAAATCCTTCGTCCACGCCGCCGCCCTGCTGGATTTTACGCCGGTGTGGCTGTGGCCGGAGGGGGGGACTAGTTCCCTCTGCGCCTGTCCCCTGACGGCGGAGGGGCTGGACCGGGCCCTGGGGACCATGGACGCGCCCCCGGCGGCGGTGTATGTCACCAGCCCCGATTACCTGGGGAACACGGCGGACATCTCCGCCCTGGGGAGGGTGTGCCGCCGCCGGGGTGTCCCGCTGCTGGTGGACGGCGCCCACGGGGCGTATCTCCGCTTTTTGGGGCCCTCCCGGCACCCCTTGGACCTGGGGGCGGACCTGTGCTGCGACTCCGCCCATAAGACCTTGCCGGTGCTCACCGGCGGGGCGTACCTGCACGTTTCTAAAAGCGCCCCGGCGGCCTTCCGGGCCGGGGCAAGGGCGGCTCTGGCCCTCTTCGGCTCCACCAGCCCGTCCTACCTGGTCCTGGCCTCCCTGGACCGGTGCAACGCGGAGCTGGCGGGGGGATACTCCCTTCGCCTGGCGGAGCGGGTGCGGGAGCTGGAGGCCCTCCGGGCCGGCCTGGAGGACAATGGCTGGGCGGTGTGTCCCTCAGATCCCCTGCGGCTGACCCTGGACGCCGCCGCCTCCGGCCTCACGGGCACGGCCCTGGCGGAGCTGCTGCGAAAGGGCGGCGTGGAGTGCGAGTACGCCGACAGGGCCTACACGGTGCTGATGGCCACGCCGGACAACGCCCCGGAGGATCTGGCCCGGGTGCTGGCGGTTCTGGGGGTGAACCGCCGCCCTCCGCTGGCGGCGGCGGTCCTGCCCCCGGCCAGGGGGGAGCGGGTGATGTCCCTCCGGCAGGCCCTGCTGGCCCCCCAGGAGACCGTTCCGGCGGAGGAGAGCCTGGGGCGGATCTGCGGCGCTCCCACGGTGAGCTGTCCCCCGGCCATCCCCATCGCCGTCTCCGGCGAGCGCATAGGCGCTCAGGCCCTGGCGCTGTTTCGGTACTGCGGCGTGGAGCGGGTGGACGTGGTGAAGGAGCGCGGGGCTCTGCTTGAGGAAGGCTGATCAACCGGATTGCTGAAAGGGAAGGCCCTGACCATTTGATTGGTCAGGGCCTTTCGCCGCCCTTATAGCCGCCGCGGGGGCCGTAACGCGGGTGCGCGGCGGGCTCCCGCGCCTTGAAAACCGCCTGCCGGTTTTCAGCTGCGGAAATATAGCGGGTTCATGGCGGCGCGGAAAAAGAACGCTCAGAGCGGCAGGGGGCGCAGAAGTCCAATGAGGGCCAGTAGGGCGAAGTGGGCGGGGTAGAAGGCGTAGCAGAGGCGCTGAAAGCCCCGCCCGGCGTCACCCTTCTCCCCGGTATAGGCCAAAGTGACCAGCATCCCCAGGTAATTCCCGCCGGTATTCAGCAGGAAGTTGCGGATGGGACCGGCGGTGAAGTCCTCCAGCACCCACTGCACCAGCCCCCAGCGGGCGAGGATCACCGCCGGCAGGAACCACAGGGCCCGCTGCCAGCGGGGGCGGTTTCGGGTGAGATAGAAGGTGAAGATCAGCAGGATGTATCCCCTGCTGCCCTCCATGGAGAGGAGCCGGGCCAGAGCGGTGGCGGCAGCGCACACCACTACCCAGGAGAGGGGATGGCCCCGCTCCGCCAGGCGGCGGTACAGCGCCAGAGCCGCCAGGCCCAGGGCCAGGGTGAAGCAGATGTTCAGCCCTGTATCCTGCCAGACCCACGCATCCGCGATGCCGTCCACGCGGTATTCCGCCAGATTGAAGAGGACGTAGGGGGTCTGGGCAATGACCGCCGTCACCAGGATTCTTTTGAGGTAGCGGGACGCGTCCTGGGTGTGGAGGAGACCCTGGGCCACGCAGAAGAGGAAGATGGGCGCGGCCAGGCGGCCGATCAGCATCAGGTAAAATGGCAGGCCGTTCAGAAGCCAGTCGGCCGCGGCGTCATGGCCGGCGGACCAGAGCCGGTCCGCCAGGGGGGAGAACATCCGGTACAGGGGGAAGATGCGAACCACATGGTCAAAGGCCATGCAGAGGATTGCCAGAATTTTCAGCTGTTTGTAATTCATGGGAGTACCTCCTTTTGCAAGGAGGATAACACTTGATTCTTACAAAAAACTGGACAAAAATCTTACAGAATTCTTACGGTTTTATCTCTCCGCCCAGGGAGGGCCTTTTAACTCCGCCCGCCGGAGTTGCTGGTATCCTTCAAGAGCACGTCGTGGGCCCCGCCCTCCACGATGGACACGGAGCTCACCAGCGTCAGCTTGGCCTTCTCCCGGAGCTCGGGAATGGTCAGCGCCCCGCAGTTGCACATGGTGGAGCGCACTTTGGCCAGGGTGGTGGCCATGCCGTCGGAGAGGGCCCCGGCGTAGGGCACGTAGGAGTCCACACCCTCCTCGAAGGAGAGCTTGGACGCTCCGCCCAGGTCGTAGCGCTGCCAGTTCCGGGCCCGGGCGCTGCCCTCGCCCCAGTACTCCTTCATGTAGCTGCCGCCGATGAGAATCTTGCTGGTGGGGCTCTCGTCGAACCGGGAGAAGTACCGGCCCAGCATGCAGAAGTCCGCCCCCATGGCCAGGGCCAGGGTGATGTGGTAGTCCTGGACGATGCCGCCGTCGGCGCAGATGGGAACGTAGACGCCGGTCTCTGCAAAGTACTTATCCCGCTCCGCCGCCACGTCGATCACCGCCGTGGCCTGACCCCGGCCGATGCCCTTGGTCTCCCGGGTGATGCAGATGGAGCCGCCGCCGATGCCGATCTTCACGAAGTCCGCCCCGGCGTCCGCCAGGAAGCGGAAGCCCTCGCCGTCCACCACATTGCCGGCTCCCACCTTTACGGCGTCGCCGTAGCGGTCCCGGATCCACTTCAAGGTCCGGGCCTGCCACTCGGAGTAGCCCTCGGAGGAGTCGATAACCAGCACGTCCGCCCCGGCCTCCACCAGGGCGGGGACCCTTTGCTCGTAGTCCCGGGTGTTGATGCCCGCCCCCACCACATAGCGCTTCTGGCCGTCCAGCAGCTCCAGGGGGTTGCCCTTGTGGGAGTCGTAGTCCTTGCGGAAGACGAAGCTCACCAGCCGCTGGCTTGCCGAGACAATGGGCAGGGCGTTGAGCTTGCGGTCCCAGATGATGTCGTTGGCCTCCTTGAGGCTGGTGCCCTCCGGGGCGTAGATGAGCTTGTCAAAGGGGGTCATGAAGTCCGTCACCGGTACGGCGGGGTCCATGCGGCTCACACGGTAGTCCCGGCTGGTGACCAGGCCCACCAGCTTCCCCTCCGCGGTGCCGTCCTCGGTGACGGCCATGGTGGAGTGGCCGGTGCGCTCTTTCAGGGCCAGCACGTCCGCCAGGGTGTCGGTGGGGCGGAGGTTGGAGTCGCTGGAGACGAAGCCCGCCTTGTAGTTTTTCACCCGGCGGACCATCTCCGCCTGCTGTTCCACAGGCTGGGAGACGAAGATGAAGGCGATGCCGCCCTCCCTGGCCAGGGCGATGCCCATCTTCTCGCCGGAGACGGCCTGCATCACGGCGGAGACCATGGGCACGTTCATGGTCAGGGGGCACTCCCCGCCTTTTTTGAACTTCACCACCGGGGTCTTGAGGGAGACGTTGGCGGGGACGCACTCCGACGAGGAGTAGCCGGGGACCAGGAGGTACTCGGAGAAGGTACGGGAGGGTTCGGAGAAGAAATAGGCCATAGTACACCTCTTTCTCAGAATTAGAAGTTGGGAATTTCTCAATTTACAGGTCCAGCCCCAGGTAGATGGTGGAGTCCAGGGGACTGTCGTTATAGCGGGGGATGCCGTGAAAGCCGAAGCGGCGGTAGAGACGCAGGGCGCTGTCCATAAAGGGCAGGGTGTCCAGCAGCATGTGATGGTATCCAATGGCGCGGGCGTCATCGATCAGCCGCCGCAGCAGGGCCTCGCCCAGCTGATGGCCCCGAAAGGCCGGGCGGACATACAGGCGTTTGAGCTCGCAGCGGGTCTCGTCCAGCTTCCGGAGACCTCCGCAGCCCGCCGCCGCGCCGTCCCACCGGGCCAGGTACAGCCGGCCCTCCGGCGGGCCATACTTGCGCTCCAGATGGGCGGTCTCATCGTCATAGTGCTGGAGGTCCAGATAGGCCTGAAAGGCCGGGACGTTTTCCAGGATCATGTCCGTGTACTCCCGGAAGAGGGGCCGGATCTCCTCCGGCTCCCGGTGGGCGAGGGTCAGGTCCAAAGGCATGGGGACGCCTCCTTACACGCTGAAATAGTCTCTGGCGGCCTCGAAGAGGTGGAGGTCATACGCCCCGGGGACGTTTTTGTACAGGCCCGGTCCGATGCGCTCGCTGTGGCCCATCTTGCCAAAGACCCGGCCGTCGGGGGAGGTGATGCCCTCCACCGCCCAGGCGGAGCCGTTGGGGTTGAAATCCGGGGCCATGGAGGGCGCGCCGGAGAGGTCCGCGTACTGAGTGGCAATCTGGCCGTTTTCCGCCAGCTTTTGGAGGAGCTCCGGCCCACAGAGGAAGCGGCCCTCGCCGTGGGAGATGGGAACGCTGACCACGTCGCCCACGTTTACCCTGGCCAGCCAGGGGGAGCGGTTGGAGGCAATCCGTGTCCGGACAATGCGGCTCTGGTGCCGCCCGATGACGTTGTAGCTCAGGGTGGGGCAGGTCTCATCCGTGTCCCGGATTTCGCCGAAGGGCGCCAGCCCCAGCTTGATGAGGGCCTGGAAGCCGTTGCAGACGCCCAGCATCAGCCCGTCCCGGTTTTGGAGCAGGTCGTGGACGGCGTCCGCCAGCCGGGGGCTGCGGAACAACGAGACGATGAACTTGGCGGAGCCGTCGGGCTCGTCGCCGCCGGAGAAGCCCCCGGGGAGGAACACGATCTGGCTGCGGCGGATGGCGGCCTCCAGCTCTTTGGCGGAGGACAGCAGGGCCTCCGGCGTCAGGTTGCGAATGACCACGGTCTCCGCCTCCAGACCCGCCCGCAGGACGGCCCGGGCGCTGTCGTACTCGCAGTTGGTGCCGGGGAACACGGGGATCAGCACCCGGGGCCTTGCCACGCCCGCCTTGGGGGCGGCGCGGGTGAAGGCCGGGGCCTCCAGCACCGGGGCCTCGCCGGGAGCGGCGGCTCCGCTGGGGTACACATCCGACAAAACGGCCTCGTTCAGGGATAACAGCTCGTCAATTGGGGCGGAATCATTGCCAATTGTAATCACGGGGTCCGCTGTGGTGACGCCCACGCGCTTGGCGCAGGGGAGGTCAATTTCCTCCGCCAGCTCCGCTACGATGGTCCCCCGGTTTAGGCCGTACCAGCGGTGGGGGATGGCGGAATCGGCGGCAAAGCCGATCCGGTTGCCGAAGGCCATGTTCATAACGGCCTCCGCCGTGCTGTGCTCCACCGCCCAGGCGGCTTTGACCTTGCCCTGGGCCGCCAGGGTGTGGAACGCCTCCCAGGCGGCTTTTAGATTCTCGGCACTGCCGCCGCCGAAGCAGTACACCGGGTGACCGGCCCCCTTGAACTCCGGCGTGAGGACCTCTCCCGCCCGGATGGGGGCGATGGCGAAGGAGATCAGCGTGGGGGGTACGTCCAGGTCCAGGAAGGAGCCGGACATGGAGTCCTTGCCGCCGATGGCCGCCGTGCCGAACTCCAGCTGAGCCTCCATGGCCCCCAGCAGGGCGGCGAAGGGCTTGCCCCAGCGGCCGGGATCGGTCCGCAGCTTTTCAAAGTATTCCTGTAAAGTCAGATAGGCGGTCTGATAGTCCGCGCCGGAGGCCACCAGTTTGGCCAGAGAAATTACTACGCTGCTCTTGGCGCCGGCGCAGGGGTCTTCGCTCATGATCTCCGGGTCAAAGCCCCAGGCCATGACGCTGGCCTGGTCCGTCTCCTGCCCCGGCAGCACCGGGAGGAGGGCCGCCATGGCCTGGGCGGGGGTGGCCTGGTATTTGCCGCCAAAGGGCATGAGGACGCTGCCCGCGCCGATGGTGCCGTCAAACCGCTCCACCAGTCCCCGGCGGGAGGCGCACTTCAGGCTGGCGGCCATCTCCCGGAGACTGCCGGCTTCGTTGACGGGAAGGGCGCGGCGGGGCTCGGGGACGGAGACCTGAGCGCGCTTCACCGAGCCGTTGGAGTTCAGAAACGCCCGGCTCAGGTCGGCGATGGTATGACCCTTCCAGCGCATCACCATCCGGGGGCTCTCGGTGACCACGGCCACCCGGTAGGCCTCCAGGTTCTCCCGCTCCGCGGCGGCGATGAACCTGTCCGCGTCCTCCGGAGCCACCACCACGGCCATGCGCTCCTGGCTCTCGGAGATGGCCAGCTCCGTGCCGTCCAGGCCGTCGTACTTCTTCCGCACGGCGTCCAGGTCGATGAGAAGGCCGTCCGCCAGCTCGCCGATGGCCACGGATACGCCGCCGGCGCCGAAGTCGTTGCACCGCTTGATGAGGCGGGTCACATCTCCGTCCCGGAAGAGGCGCTGGATCTTCCGCTCCTCCGGCGCGTTGCCCTTCTGGACCTCACTGGCCATGGTCCGGAGGGATTTTTTGTTGTGGCTCTTGCTGGAGCCCGTGGCCCCACCGATGCCGTCCCGGCCCGTGCGGCCCCCCAGAAGGATCACCACGTCCCCGGGCGCCGGCCGCTCCCGCCGGACGTTTTCCGCCGGGGCGGCGGCCACCACAGCGCCGCACTCCAAGCGCTTCGCGGCGTAACCGGGGTGGTAGAGCTCCGCCACGTGGCCGGTGGCCAGGCCGATCTGGTTGCCGTAGGAGGAGTAGCCCGCGGCGGCGGTCTGGCAGAGCTTGCGCTGGGGGAGCTTGCCCTCCAGGGTTTTTTCAAAGGGCGTCCGGGGGTCCGCCGCGCCGGTGACGCGCATGGCCTGGTGGACGTAGGCCCGCCCCGACAGGGGGTCCCGGATGCACCCGCCGATGCAGGTGGCGGCCCCGCCGAAGGGCTCAATCTCCGTGGGGTGGTTGTGGGTCTCGTTTTTGAACATGAGAAGCCAGTCCTGTTCCTCCCCGTCCACCACGGCGGGCACGTGGATGGAGCAGGCGTTGATCTCCTCGCTCTCGTCCAGCGTCCGCAGGAGACCCCGCTTTTTCAGGACTTTCGCGCCAATGGTGGCCATGTCCATCAGGGTCTGGGGGCGCTTGGACGCCTTCTCCTCCCCGTAGACCTCCACCCGGGCGGCCAGATACCGCTCATAGGCGGCCTGCACCTGGGGATCGCCGATTGCAATCCCCTCCAGATGGGTGGAGAAGGTGGTGTGGCGGCAGTGGTCGGACCAGTAGGTGTCCACCACCCGGACCTCCGTGATGGTGGGGTCCCGCCGCTCCTCATCCCGGAAGTAGGCCTGGAGGAACTTGAGGTCGTCCAGGTCCATGGCAAGGCCCAGGCGGTCCAGCAGGGCGGAGAGGGCCTCTTCGCCCATGGCGGTAAAGCCGCCGACGGTCTCCACGTGGTCCGGGATCTCATGGGCCCGGCTCAGGGTCTCCGGCTTTTCCAGGGCGGCCTCCCGGCTCTCCACGGGGTTGATGAGATAGCTCCGGATTTTCGCCAGGTCCGCCTCCGTCAAAGCCCCGGACAGCAGGTATACCTTGGCGCAGGCGATGAGAGGCCGCTCTCCGCCGGCCATCATCTGTACGCACTGGGCGGCGGAGTCCGCCCGCTGGTCGAACTGCCCCGGCAGGGGCTCCACCGCCAAAACGGTCCACTCCCCCTGGGGCAGCTCCTCCGCGGCGTCGTCCACCTGGGGCTCGGAGAACACCGTCCCCGCCGCCCGGCGGAAGACGGACTCCTCCAGCCCCTCCGCGTCGTAGCGGTTCAGGAGCCGCAGGTCCTCCAGGGCGGCGACGCCCAGCACGGTCCGCAGCTCGGCGAGGAGCCCCGCGGCCTCCTGCCGCAGGGCGGGCTTTTTCTCTACATAGATCCGCCGTACCATATCATCCCTCCAGGGCGGCCAGCGCCCGTTTCCCAATGTCTGTCCGCAGATACTTGCCGTCAAATTCCACCGCCCCGGCGGCGGCGTAGGCGTCCCGCAGGGCCTCTTTTAAGGTGGGAGCGGCGGCGGTGACGCCCAGCACCCGCCCGCCGCTGGTTACAAGGATTCCGTCCTTCGCCAGAGCGTCTCCGGCGTGGTAAATCGTAACGTTTTCAGGGAGAGACCGGGGCAGGGCGATGGGCTTGCCCTTCTCATAGCGCTCCGGGTAGCCGCCGGAGGCCAGGATGACGCAGGCCGCGGCCCCGTGGGACCACGCCACGTCCAGGCCGCCCAGCGTCTCGTTTTCCACCGCCTGCATGACGGTGAGGAGGTCGGTTTTCAGCAGGGGCAGCACCACCTGGGTCTCCGGGTCGCCGAAGCGGCAGTTGTACTCAATGACCTTGGGCCCCTGGGGCGTCAGCATCAGCCCGAAGTAGAGGCAGCCCTTGAAGGGGCATCCCTCCGCCCGCATGGCGGCAAGGGTGGGCAGGAAGATGGTCTCCATGCACGCCTCGGCAATCTCCGGCGTGTAGCAGGGATTGGGGGCCACGGTGCCCATGCCGCCGGTGTTGAGTCCGGCGTCGCCGTCCCCGGAGCGCTTGTGGTCCATGGAGGAGACCATGGGGACAATGCTCCGGCCGTCGGTAAAGGCCAGGACGGAGACCTCCGGCCCGGTGAGGAACTCCTCGATGACAATCTCATTGCCGGAGTCTCCGAAGGCCTTGTCCTCCATGATGGATTTGACGGCGGCCTCCGCCTCCTGGAGGCTCTGAGGGATGAGCACGCCCTTTCCCAGAGCCAGCCCGTCGGCCTTGATGACGGTGGGGAAGGACACGCCGCCGCCCCGGAGATAGTCCAGGGCCCTGGCGGGGTCGTCAAAGACCTCATACCGGGCGGTGGGGATGCCGTGCTTTTTCATCAGGTTTTTGGCGAAGACCTTGCTGGCCTCGATCCGCGCCGCCTTGGCGTCCGGCCCGAAGCAGGGGATTCCCGCCTCGTGGAGACGGTCCACGCAGCCCAGGGCCAGGGGGTCGTCCGGGGCCACCACGGCAAAGCCGATGGAATGGGTTTTGGCGAACTCCACGATTTTGTCAATCTCCTTCGCCCCGATCTCCGGCACGCACACCGCGTCGGCGGCGATGCCGCCGTTGCCCGGCAGGGCGTAGACGGTCTCCACCTGGGGATTCTCTTTCAGTTTTTTGATGATGGCGTGTTCACGGCCGCCGCCGCCCACAACCAGAAGATTCATGATTTAACAACCTCTCTTCGCATATCAGCGCGGGGAATCCGGCCACGGGCCGGGGAGGGGAAATATTCCGCCCCGCCCGCAGGGGCGGGTAAAGGGCTCCCTCCCCCCGCAGGGCGCGCAGGCGCCGCTCTCAGTGGTGGAAGAGCCGCATCCCCGTAAAGCACATGGTCATGCCGTACTTGTCGGCGGTCTCAATGACATGGTCGTCCCGGATGGACCCGCCGGGCTGCACGATGTACCGCGCGCCGCTTCGCCGGGCCCGCTCCACGTTGTCCCCAAAGGGGAAGAAGGCGTCCGACCCGCAGGTGACGCCGGTGAGCCCGGCGATCCACTCCCGCTTTTCCTCCGCCGTCAGGGGCTCGGGGCGGGTCTGGAAGGTCTTCTGCCAGCTGCCCTCCGCCAGGAGCCACGCGCTCTCCTCCTCCGAGAGGTAGCAGTCGATGGCGTTGTCCCGGTCCGGACGGCGGATGCCGTCGATAAACGGCAGGGAGAGCACCTTGGGGTGCTGCCGCAGCCGCCAGCTGTCGGCCTTGGCGCCCGCCAGGCGGGTGCAGTGGATGCGGCTCTGCTGGCCCGCCCCCACGCCGATGGCCTGTCCGTCCTTCACATAGCACACGGAGTTGGACTGGGTGTATTTCAGCGTGATCAGGGCCACCACCATGTCGATCTTCGCCGCCTGGGGCAGGTCGCGGTTTTTGGTGACGATGTTGGTCAGGAGGCTCTCGTCAATCCTGTACTCGTTTCGTCCCTGCTGGAAGGTGACGCCGTACACGTCCTTGTACTCCACGGGGTCCGGCACGTAGTCCGGGTCGATCCGCACTACGTTGTAATTGCCCTTTTTTTTGGTTTTCAGAATCTCCAGGGCCTCGTCCGTATAGCCCGGGGCGATGACGCCGTCGGAGACCTCGGCCTTGAGGTAGCTGGCGGTATCGGCGTCGCAGACGTCGGAGAGGGCCGCCCAGTCGCCGTAGGAGCACAGGCGGTCCGCCCCCCGGGCCCGGATGTAGGCGCAGGCCATGGGGGAGAGCTGCCGGTCCGATTCCACGAAATAGATCTTCCTGTCCACATCGCTGAGGGGCAGGCCCACGGCGGCCCCGGCGGGGGAGACGTGCTTGAAGCTGGCGGCGGCGGGGAGGCCGGTGGCCTCCTTCAGCTCCCGGGCCAGCTGCCAGGAGTTCAGGGCGTCCAGGAAGTTGATGTAGCCCGGTTTGCCGTTCAGCACGGTGACGGGCAGGTCGGAGCCGCCGCGCATAAAGACGCGGGAGGGCTTCTGGTTGGGGTTGCAGCCGTATTTCAGTTCCAGTTCCGTCATAGTTCGCACTCCTTATCCGATTCACCGTATTTTTGAGATTGCGTCATGGCGTTTCCTCCCCCGCCAGCCCCCGGCAGATCATCTCCGCCGCCTGGGGCAGGAGGACCCACTCCGCCCGCTCCATCACCCGGCGCTGCAAGAGCTCCGGCGTGTCGTCCGGCAGGACCTCCACCGCCTTTTGCAGCAAAATCCGCCCGCCGTCGGGGATCTCGTTCACCAGGTGCACCGTGGCCCCGGTGACCCGCACCCCCCGCTCCAGGGCCGCCTCATGGACCTTGAGGCCGTACATCCCCCTGCCGCAGAAGGCGGGAATCAGGGAGGGGTGGACGTTGATGATCCGGTCCGGCCAGCGGGAGACGAACTCCTCCGACAAAATGGAGAGAAAGCCCGCCAGGATGATGACGTCCACCCGGTAGGCCGCCAGCTTGATGTTCAGGGCCGTCTCAAAGGCGGACTGGCTCATGGCCTTTCGGGCCACCGCGGTGGCGGGGACGCCGTGGTTCCGGGCCCGCTCCAGGGCGTAGGCCCCCTCGTTGCTGGCGCACACCAGCACAATCTCCCCGTGGGGGATCTGCCCCGCCTCCTGGGCGTTCAGCAGGGCCTCCAGATTCGTTCCGCCGCCGGAGACCAGGACGGCGATTCTCGCCTTGCTCATACGCCGTCAAACGCCACGCCCCGGGGGTCCTTCGTCACGCTGCCGACGCAGACGGCGTCCCGCTCCCCCGCCGCCGCCAGCAGCTCCAGGGCCAGCTTCCCCTGCTCCAGGGGTACCGCCAGGACCATGCCGAGGCCCATGTTGAAGGTGTTGTACATGTCGTGGTCCGAGATGTTCCCCCGCTTTTGAATCAGGTCGAAAATGGGCTGCCTGGGAATGACGTTGGGCACAATCCGCACGCCCAGGCCCCCCGGCAGCATCCGGGGGAGGTTTTCAAAGAACCCGCCGCCGGTGATGTGGCTGGCTCCCCGGAGGTCAACGCCCCCCTCCAGCAGGGCCTGCACGGCCTTGACGTAGATTTTGGTGGGAGCCAGAAGCGTCTCCCCCAAGGGCTTCCCGTCCAGCTCGTCCATGGGAGTGGTCAGATCGGCGTTTTCAATGTCGAAGACCTTCCGAACCAGGGAGAAGCCGTTGGAGTGGACGCCGGAGGAGGTGAGGCCGATGAGGGCGTCTCCCTCCTGAATCCTGCTGCCGTCGATGATGCTGGACTTGTCCACCACGCCCACGGCGAAGCCTGCGATGTCGTAGTCCTCCGGGGCCATGACGCCGGGGTGCTCGGCGGTCTCGCCGCCGATGAGGGCGCAGCCGGAGCGGACGCAGCCCTCCGCCACACCGGAGACGATGTCCGCCACCTTCTCCGGCACATTTTTGCCGATGGCGATGTAGTCCAGGAAGAAGAGGGGCTTTGCCCCGCAGCAGATGATGTCGTTGACGCACATGGCCACGCAGTCGATGCCGATGGTGCCGTGTTTGTCCAGCAGCTGGGCCAGGCGCAGCTTGGTGCCCACGCCGTCGGTGCCGGAGACCAGCACCGGCTCTTTCATGCCGGTGAGGTTTGGCGCAAAGAGCCCGCCGAAGCCCCCGATGCCGGAGACCACGCCGGGGATCACGGTCCGGGCCGCGTGGGCTTTCATCAGCTGTACGCCCCGGTAACCGGCCTCGATGTCCACGCCGGCGGCGGCGTAAGAGGCGGAGTGAGAGTTTTCCATAAAAAACCTCCTGTTCATTGTAGGGGCCGCCAAGGGCGGCCCCTGGGGATTCGGTTATTCCCTTCCCGTCCAGCAGTAGGTGCAGATCTTCTCCCGGTCGATGCCGATGGACTCCAGCAGCCCTTCCAGGGACTGGTAACCCAGGGAGTCGAAGCCCAGCTTCTCGCAGATGCGCTTGAGGAGGCACTGGCCCCGGCCGGTGGAGGCGTCGGCGTACTCCTCCAGGTGCTCCTGGCCCTCGTCGCCCTCCAGCTCCTGGACCACCCGCCGGGCCAGCAGGTCCATGTCCGAGTTGCCCCGGGAGAAGTTCAGATACTTGCAGCTGTACATGATGGGGGGGCAGGCGGAGCGCATGTGGACCTCCCTGGCCCCGGAATCGTAGAGGAACTCCACAGTCTCCCGCAGCTGGGTGCCCCGGACAATGGAGTCGTCCACGAACAAAAGACGCTTGCCCTGGATCAGCTCCGGCACGGGGATCTGCTTCATCTTGGCCACCTGGTTTCGCACATCCTGGTTGGCGGGCATGAAGGACCGGGGCCAGGTGGGGGTGTACTTCACAAAGGGCCGGGCGAAGGGCATGTGGCTCTCGTTGGCGTAGCCGATGGCGTGGGGCACGCCGGAGTCCGGCACGCCGGCTACGAAGTCCACCGCCGGCAGGGCGCCGCGGCGGCGCTCCTCCCGGGCCATGATGGCGCCGTTGCGGCAGCGCATGACCTCCACGTTGACGCCCTCGTAGTTGCTGTTGGGGTAGCCGTAGTAGGTCCAGAGGAAGGCACAGATCTTCATCTGCTCCCCGGCGGGAGAGAGGGTCTCATACCCCTCCGGCCGGATGCGGACAATCTCCCGGGGGCCCAGCTCGTAGTCCACCTCGTAGCCGATTTTGTGACAGGCGAAGGACTCGAAGGAGACGCAGTGTCCCTGGTGGTTTTTACCGATGAGCACCGGCAGCCGGCCCATCCGGTCCCGGGCGGCGATGATCTCCCCCCGGTCCGTGAGGATCAGCAGCGTCAGGGAGCCCTGGATGACCTCCTGGGCGTGGAGGATGCCGGAGACCAGGTCGTCCTTCTGGTTGATGAGGGCGGCGGCCAGCTCCGTGGAGTTGACCTTGCCGGAGCTCTGCGCCATGAACTGGTGCCCGTGGTCCGAGAAGTAGCGCTCCACCAGCTCCTCGGCGTTGTTGATGATGCCCACGGTGGTGATGGCGTACAGCCCCAGGTGGGAGCGCACCAGCAGGGGCTGGGGGTCGCTGTCGCTGATGCAGCCGATGCCGGCGCACCCGTGGAACTCCGCCAGATCCTTTTCAAACTTGGTGCGGAAGGGGGTGTTCTCAATGGAGTGAATCTGCCGCTGGAAGCCGTCCTTGGAGTCGTGGAGGATCATGCCGCCCCGGCGGGTGCCGAGATGGGAGTGGTAGTCCACGCCGAAGAAAATGTCCAGCGTCACGTCCCGCTGTGAGACAGCGCCGAAGAAACCGCCCATCAGAGGGCCTCCATCATGCGGCGCATAACCTCGGCGTAGGCGCCCTCCACGCCGCCCAGGTCCCGGCGAAAGCGGTCCTTGTCCAGTTTCTCATGGGTTTTGCTGTCCCACAGGCGGCAGGTATCAGGGCTGATCTCGTCCGCCAGGACGAGGCGGCCGTCCGCCAGGCGGCCGAACTCCAGCTTGAAGTCCACCAGCGTCACGCCGCAGGAGGACCAGAAGGATTTGAGAAAGTCGTTGACGGCGAAGGCGTACTTCTCTATGACGGCGATCTCCTCCGGCGTGGCCAGCTTCAGGGCCAGGGCGTGGGAGGTGTTCAAAAGGGGGTCGTCCAGCGCGTCGCATTTGTAGGAGAACTCGATGGTGGGCTCGTCGAAGACGATGCCCTCCTCCACGCCGTAGCGCTTGGCGAAGGACCCGGCGGAGATGTTGCGGATGATGACCTCCAGGGGAACGATGGAGACCTTTTTCACCACGGTCTCCCGCTCGCTGAGCTCCCGGACGAAGTGGGTGGGGACGCCGGCTGTCTCCAGCTTGGCCATGAAGCGGTTGGTCATCTGGTTGTTGATGACGCCCTTGCCGGCGATGGTGCCCTTCTTGGCGCCGTTGAAGGCGGTGGCGTCGTCCTTGTAGTCCACGATGACCAGAGCGGGGTCGTCGGTGGCGTAGACCTTTTTGGCCTTGCCCTCATAGAGCAGTTCTAACTTTTGCATGGTAGTGACCTCCAAATTTAGAGTGAATTTATCAAATGATGAATCATGTGGGAGGCGCGCCGGCGGCGGACCGCCGTCCAGCCGGAAAATTTTCCGTCCAGACGCGTGCTTCCGCCGATTGATACAGCTTTTTACAGCTCCTCCTGGAGCCGGGCGTCCTTGGCGGCGATTTGATCCGCCATGTCTGCCCGGGCCGCGTCCAGCCTGTCGGCCAGAGCCTCGTCGGAGACCGCCAGGATCTGGGCCGCCAGCACGGCGGCGTTTCTGGCGCCGTTGATGGCCACGGTGGCCACGGGGATGCCGCCGGGCATCTGCACGGTTGCCAAAAGCGCGTCCAGCCCGTCCATAGCGCCCCCTTTCATGGGGATGCCGATGACGGGCAGGACGGTGTTGGCGGCAAACGCTCCCGCCAGGTGGGCCGCCATGCCGGCAGCGCAGATGATGACGCCGAAGCCGCTTTTGCGGGCGCCCCACGCGAACTCCGCGGCGGCGGAGGGGGTGCGGTGGGCGCTGAGAATGTGGGCCTCAAAGGGGATGTCCAGCTCCTTGAGCTGTTGGCAGGCGCTCTTGACTACGGGCCAGTCGGAATCGGAACCCATGATGACGGCGACTTTTTTTCGCATAGATAAAACCTCCATTTGTGTTGAATCAGAAATTTTGAATCAGATCAGAATGAGGAGACGGCGGAGAGGCGCGTTTTGCCAAAGGCCGGAATACCTCACGCCGCGCTCCTGCGTGGCGCTCACAGCTTCTTCCGCATTACGGCGTGCCGGAAATACCCGTCCACAAAATACTCCATGGAGCAGAACACCGGGTTTCCGTCGATGTCGTAGTCCACCTCGTCCATGTTCAGCAGGGGCGTTCCCACGGGAATCCGGAAGGTCTCCGCCAGGGCTTCGTCTGCCGCCACGGCCCGGACGTCCGCCAGGTCCAGATAGGGATACACGCCGCAGAATTCCTGGAGGAAGTGGAAGATGGGCCCCTTTAGGTCGTTTTCCGTATACGGCGCCCGGATCAGGGACTTGTCCACCACGTCCTCACAGTAAATGGCGGGGACGCCGTCGGCGGTGCACAGCCGCCCCACCCGGAGAACGGGAGCCCCCTCCTCAAGGCGCAGCTGGGCGGCGGTTTTAGCGTCCGCCGTGCCCTCGGACACCCGGACGTAGGCGATGGCGGGCTGGTGGCCGTTGCTGCGGATCATGTCCAGGAACTCAACCTCGATGTCCATGCGGGTGTGGACGTTCAGCACGTGGCGGTTGATGATGGTGCCCACGCCGTGGCGGCGGGTGATGAAGCCCTCCCGCTCCAGGGAGGCCAGGATGTCCCGCAGCTGGGTGCGGCTGATGCCCAGGGTTTCCGCCAGGACGCTCTCCCGGGGAAGCCGCGCGCAGGCGGCGTAGATCCCGTCCCGCATGTCGGACAGCAGCTGGGTGCGGATGGTTTTGTTCTGGGTCGGCTGGGTGCTCATTCCCTTCACCTCGATGTAAGAGTAAAATAGGTAGTACCATTTAGAAAGGTCGCACCTATTGTACCGAATTTCCCGCCGCCCCGCAATAGACAAAACTGACAGTTTCCCGCCCTCTTTTTTCAAAAGACTTGTGACGCCCCACGGAGCCGCCGGAATTTTAAAGACGCTGAGGGGGAGAGGGGCAGCGGGACGCCGCCTCCGCCGGCCCGTCGGCCGCAAGGGGCCGTTTGGGGCGGCCGGTTTCCAATTGCCGGCGGGTTTGAATTCCACTTTAGTGGTTGTATTCCCCCGCGGTTTGTGTTAAACTGTGAAAAATTATAATAGTATCATTGTGTGCGGGGCTGTTTGCTCCGGGCTGAAAGGATGAGAATCAGTGAAGATCGTTGTGTTGGCCGGGGGGCTCTCCACGGAGCGGGCCGTCTCATTGGTGACGGGCTGCGGCGTGTGCCGCGCCCTGCGGGAGAGGGGCCACGAGGCCATTTTGGTGGATCTGTTTTTGGGCGTTGAGGATGTCCCGGCAGATCTGGAGACGCTGTTTGCCGCCCCGGACGGCCTGTGCCCCGAGGCGGCTATCGAGGCCCAGGCCCCGGACCTGGAGGCGGTGCGCAGCCTCCGCCGGGACCAGGGCCCCAGCCGGATCGGCCCCCATGTGCTGGAGCTGTGCCGGCTGGCGGATATGGTGTTTATCGGCCTCCACGGGGAGGACGGGGAGGACGGCCGCGTGCAGGCCATGCTGGATCTTCTGGGGGTGCCGTACACCGGCAGCGGGTATTTGAGCTCCGGCATGGCCATGGACAAGGCGGCGGCCAAGCGGATGATGGAGGCCGCGGGCGTCCCCACTCCGGCCTGGCGGATGCTGGAGTACGCGGAGCCGGAGGCGGCGGAGCTGGCGGAGACTCTGCCTATGCCCTGCGTCGTCAAGGCCACCACCGGCGGGTCCTCTCTGGGGGTGTTTCTGCCGGAGGACCGGGGGGCGCTGCTTAAGGCGCTGACGGAGGTGCGCCGCTTTAGCGGAAATGTGATGTGGGAGGAGCGGATCTCCGGCCGGGAGCTGACGGTGGCCGTGCTGGGGGACCGGGCCCTGCCCCCTATTGAGATTTTGCCGGCGGAGCGGGACTTCGACTACGCCGCCAAGTATCAGGCCGGGGGCGCCCGGGAGCTGTGCCCCGCCCCGGTGACGGAGGAAGAGGCGAGGCTGGTGCAGGACCTGGCGCTGCGGGTACATACGGCCCTGGGCCTGGAGGTCTACTCCCGGGCGGACTTCATCCTGGACGGGGAGGGCAGGGCCTGGTGCCTGGAGGTGAACTCCCTGCCGGGCATGACCCCCGGCAGCCTGATCCCCAAGGCCGCCGCCGCCGTGGGGATGGACTATCCCACGCTGTGCGAGGAGATTGTGGGGCGGTCCTACCATTTGAAGAGAAGAGGTTGAGCGTATGCAGCCTATGACCGTGCAGGAGATCGCCGCCGCCGCGGGAGGGGTGTGGAAAAACCCCCGTGCGGACGCGCCCGCCGTCTCCGCGGTGTCCACGGACAGCCGGAATTTGGAGAGCGGCTGCCTGTTTGTCCCCTGGGTGGGGACGCGGTTTGACGGACACGACTACATTGAACAGGCCCTGGAGGGCGGAGCGGCGGGGTGCCTCTGCGCCCGGCTGCCGGAGAGGCTGCGGCCTGACAGGTTTTACATCCAGGTGCCGGATACCCGGCTGGCCCTGCGGGCCCTGGCCTCCGCGTACCGGGACCGCTTCGCCGTCCCCCTGATCCAGATCACCGGCAGCGTGGGGAAGACCACCACCAAGGAGATGCTGGCGGCGGTGCTGGGGGCCCGGCTGCGGGTCTACAAGACGCCGGGGAATTTCAACAACGACATCGGCACCCCCCTGACGCTGCTGGGCCTGACCCCGGAGCACCAGGCGGCGGTGATTGAGACGGGTATGAACCACTTTGGGGAGATCCGCTACCTGGGGGAGATGGTGCGGCCGGACATTGCCGTCATCTCCAACATCGGGGACGCCCACGTGGAGTTCCTGGGGAGCCGGGAGGGCATTCTCCAGGCCAAGTGCGAGATTTTGGAGAACCTGAGGCCCCAGGGGCTGCTGGTCCTCAACGGGGACGATCCCCTGCTGAACACGGTCCAAGCCCCCTTTCGCACCGTGCGCTGCGGCCAGTCGGAGCGCTGCCAGGTCCGGATCACGGAGCTAAGCGACCGCGGCGTGGAGGGCATCACCTGCGCCGTCACCACGGAAAGGGACGTCTACCGCCTGTCCATCCCCGCCCCGGGGGAGCACATGGCCTACTCCGCCTCCATGGCGGTGGCCGTGGGGGAGGAGCTGGGACTGAGCCGGGAGGAGATCATCCGGGGCGTGGGGTCCTACGAGCCCGCCGGGTCCCGGATGCGGGTGGTGCGCCTGCCGGACGGGCGGCTGATCCTGGACGACTGTTACAACGCCAACCCCCAGTCCGTCACGGCGGCGCTGGAGGTGCTGGCCAAGACCGAGTGCGGCCGCAAGGCGGCGGTGCTGGGGGACATGGGCGAGCTGGGGAGCCTGACGGACCAGGCCCACTACAACATGGGGGCCCTGGCCGCCATGCTGGGGGTGGACTTTGTGGCCGCCATTGGCGAGAAGGCCGCCCGCATTGCCGACGGCGCCGCGGAGAGCGGCGGTTCCGTCCTGCATTTTGCCACGAAAGAGGAGGCTCTGCCGGAGCTGAAGGCGCGGCTGGGCCCGGATACCGCCATGCTGGTGAAGGCGTCCCGGGCCATGCGGTTTGACTGGCTGGTGGAGCGGTTGGAAAAGGCCTATGATTGAGATACAGGTGAATGCCCTGGTCAAGTCCTTCGAGGTGGGCAGGAACGTTCTGGACGGGCTCACCTTCCAGATTGACCAGGGGGAGCGGGTGGGCCTGCTGGGCAAAAACGGCGCCGGCAAGACCACGCTCTTTAAGATACTGACCGGGGAACTGGACTACGACGAGGGCGCCGTCACCGTGGGCCAGGGCCGGCGGGTGGGGCTCATCTCCCAGATTCCCGTGTACCCGCCGGGCCACACCGTGGAGGACGTGCTTCGCTCCGCCTTCGCCCGGCTTGAAAAGCTGGCCCGGGAGATGGAGTCTTTGACGGAGCGCATGGCGGCGGGGGAGACGGACCCGGCCCTGCTGCGGCGCTACGGGGCGCTGAGCGAGCGGTTTGAGGTCTTCGGCGGGTACGATACCGACGTTGCGGTGAACAAGATCGCGGGCGGCCTCTCCATCTCCCAGGAGATGCGGGGGCAGCTGTTCGACAGCCTCTCCGGCGGGGAGAAGACCCGGGTGAACCTGGGCCGCCTGATTCTGGAGGACACGGACATCTTGCTGCTGGACGAGCCCACCAACCACTTGGACCTCCACGCCACGGAGTGGCTGGAGGAGTATATCCGCTCCTTTCGGGGCACCGTGGTGGCCATCTCCCACGACCGGTATTTCCTGGACCGGGTGGTGACGCGGGTCATCGAGATTCAGGACGGGAAGGCGGAGTTTTACAGCGGGAATTACAGCTTTTACGCCGTGGAGAAGGAGCGCCGCTACCAGGAGCGGCTGAAGCAGTACCAGAAGGAGCAGGCCAAGATCCAGCAGCTGGAGAGGGCGGCGGAGCAGCTGCGCGTGTGGGCCTTCATGGGCATGGACAAGACCTACCGCCGGGCGGTGAACATCGAGCGGCGCATCGAGCGGATGCGCACCACCTCCAAGCCCACCAAGGCCAGGAAGATGGACGCCCGCTTCACCGCCGCGGAGTTCCACGGAGACGAGGTGCTGGGCGTCCGGAACCTGGCCAAGTCCTTTGGGGACAAGCGCCTTTTCGACGGGGTGACTTTAAAGGTGGAGGGGGGCGAGCGCATTGCCCTCATCGGGGACAACGGCACCGGCAAGTCCACCTTGATCAAAATGATTGTGGGGGAGCTGTACCCCGACGACGGCCGGATCAGGACCGGCCCCCAGGTGAAGCTGGCCTATCTGCCCCAGATCATCCGGTTCGACCACCCGGACTGGAATCTGGTGGAGAGCGTGATGGGGGCCAAGAGGGGCCTCTCCGCCCAGTCCGCCCGGAACCGCCTGGCGGCCTACGATTTCCAGGGGGAGGACGTGTTCAAGCCGGTGTCCGTTCTCTCCGGCGGTGAGCAGAGCCGGCTGCGGCTGTGCATGCTGATGGACGACGAGATCAATTTCCTGATTCTGGACGAGCCCACCAACCACCTGGACATCGCCTCCCGGGAGTGGATCGAGGAGGCGGTGGAGGCCTATGACGGGACGCTGCTGTTCGTCAGCCACGACCGGTACTTTATCAACCGCTTTGCCACCCGGATCTGGGAGCTGGCGGACGGGACGATTACGGATTACCCCATGGGCTTTACCCAGTACCGCCAGGAGAAGGCCCGGGAGGAGGCGGAGCGGACGGAGCCTCCCAAGCCGGCAGCGGAGAAGAAGGCGGCGGAGCGCCCCGTCCGGGGCAACCGGGCCCAGCAGAACGCCCGGCGGCAGCTGACCATCTGTGAGCGGGACATCGCCAGGGCGGAGGAGGAGATCGCCGCCCTGGAGGGAGAGATGGAGGCGGCGGCCTGCGACTATGAGAGACTGACGGCGCTGACAGAGGAGCGGGAGACCGCCCAGGCGGCGCTGGAGGCCCTGTACGAGAGGTGGGAGCGGCTCAGCGAAGAGGCCGGCGAATAGCGCTGTTAAAAGTTTCGTCCGCCTTTTCAAAGGCGGCGGGGGTCCGGGGGCGGAGCCGCCCGGCGTCCTGGAGCGAAGCGGCAGCGGCGTCGAGGAAAAACGAGGCGAAGTCAAGGTTTCTCCCGAAGCGCCGAAACAGAAACTCAGAGGCAGAAGCTCAAAAGAAGAATATGAAAAAGAGACCACAGTATATTTTTATCGCGATTTTAGCCCTCCTGGGCCTGGCCCTGGCAACTGTCCCCAACGGAATGCGCTTTACCGGCTTTTTGTTTTTGGGGGCCGCCGGGCTGTGGGCCGCCGGCATTCTCCTGCGCCGCTGGGCGAAAACCTCCCGCGCCGGCCGCTGGCTCTATCGGGGGTTTCTCTCCGGCACGGCCCTGACGCTGACGCTTTTGATGGCCATCGAGACCGCCGTGGTCTTTCGGGGGGAGGCGGACAACTCCGCCGTCCCCGTGGACGCGGTGATCGTCCTGGGAGCCGGGGTCAACGGCGAGACGCCCTCGGCGGCGCTGCGAAGCCGCATCGACGCGGCGGCGGCGTACCTGGAGACCCACCCCGGCGTGCCGGTGGTGCTCTCCGGCGGGCAGGGGCCCGGGGAGCGCATCTCCGAGGCGGAGGCCATGTACCGGGCGCTGCGGACGGAGGACGGGGCGGAGAACGCCCGGTATCTCTTGGAGGACCGCTCCACCAGCACGGCGGAGAACTTCAAGTTCTCCAAGGCGCTGCTGGCCGAGGGCGGCCTGGACACGGACACGGCGGTCATCGCCGTGGTGACCAACGACTTCCACTGCTTCCGGGCCCACATGATCGCCCGGCGGCAGGGACTGCGGATCGTGGATGTTCCGGCGGAGCTGCCATGGTGGTGGCTGACGGCCAACTACTATGCCCGGGAGGCCTTCGCCGTGGTGAAGACGGCGCTGTTTGACCGGTAGCCTCCCGCTGGGGGATCACTTCCCCCGGGGGAAGCCGCCCCTGGCGGGGGCTGGCCGGACTGTTCCGCCATGCCCCGCCCAAAGGCGCTTCCCCGGAACGGGAGACATTGAAATTTAGGAGAAAGACCATGGCCTGGAATAACGTATTATGTATGTATTACTCCCGGACGGGCAATACCAAGCGTACCATGGAGGAGATTGCCAAGGCCCTGAACGCGGAGCTGGTGGAGATCCAGGACGGCGTGGACCGCGGCGGGGCCAGGGGATGGCTTCGCTGCGGGCTGGACGCCGTGCGGCGCAGCAGCCCCAAGGTGAGGTTCACGACCAAGTGGCCCCTGTCAGACTACCGGCTGGTGATCGTGGGCACGCCGGTGTGGGCCGGACGGTGCAGCGCCCCGGTGCGGGGCTTTTTGAAGCAGAACGGCAGGGACCTGCGCAACGCCTCTTATGTCGTCGTCCGGGGCTGCGAGGACAAGAACGAGGAGATCTTTCAGCAGATGGATCTTTACACGCCCTGCGGACACCGGACAGCGGTGTCGCTGAGAAGAGGCTCCGTGGGATGTGAGTTTTGGCAGGAGGAGTTTCTCCGCCAAACGCAGGAGTTTTTGAAGGAGGGCCGGTGGCAGCCGCCTGCGCCCGAGGGCTGATGGAATATGGACCTTTTGAGAGGGGGGAGACGCCGGTGGTGGAAAAATGGAAGAGTCTGGCGCTGCGGTATGAGGACCTGGAGGCCCAGCTGGCGGACCCCGCCGTCTACGGCGACGCCGGACGCCTCCGGGATGTGAACCGGGAGCTGAAGGAGCTGGCCCCCATTGCCGGCGCCTGGCGGGACTGGGAGGCCGCGGAGCGGCGGCGGGCCGGCGCGGAGGAGCTGCTCCGGGACCCGGACTTTAAGGAGCTGGCCCAGGAGGAGCTGTCCGCCGCCAAAGCCGAGCTTCGGCGGCTGGAGGAGCGGTTTAAGGTTCTGCTTCTGCCCAAAGACCCCGACGGCGGCCGGGACGTGGTGCTGGAGCTGCGGGCGGGCGTAGGCGGGGAGGAGGCGGCGCTCTTCGCCGGGACGCTTTTGCGGATGTACACCCTGTACGCCCAGAGCAGGGGCTGGAAGCTGGATGTGGTCAGCCTCAGCGAGACGGAGCTGGGAGGAGTGAAGGAGTGCAGCGTCCTCATCGAGGGGGCGGGAGCCTTCTCCCGGCTGAAATACGAGAGCGGCGTCCACCAGGTCAAGCGGGTGCCGGAGACGGAGTCCAGCGGGCGCATTCAGACCAGCACCGCCACGGCGGCGGTGCTCCGCTCGGCGGAGGAGGTGGATGTGGAGATCGACCCCAGGGATCTCCAGATCGACACCTACCGCTCCTCCGGCGCGGGGGGACAGCACGTGAATAAGACCGAGTCCGCCATCCGCGTCACCCATCTTCCCACGGGGCTGGTGGTGACCTGCCAGGACGAGCGGAGCCAGCATAAAAATAGAGACAAGGCCATGAAGGTTCTCCGCTCCCGGCTCTATGAGATGGAGCGGGAGCGGCGGGAGGCCGGCACGGCCTCGGAGCGGCGGAGCCAGGTGGGCGGCGCGTGGCGCAGTGAGAAAATTCGGACATACCAGTTTCTCCAGGGCCGGGTGACGGACCACCGCCTGGGGATGACCCTCTACAAGCTGGACGCGGTGCTTGACGGCGACCTGGATGAGTTCATCGACGCCCTGGCGGCGGCGGACCAGGCGGAGAAGCTCAGAGGCGGTGGGGAATGAAGCTGCGGCGGCTGGGACTGGCCATGCTCTGGGTGCTGGCGGCGGGCCTCACCGCGCTGGAGGCCTCACTGTTTTGGATCTGGCTGCAAGGGGCGCGGTATGTGGCGGAATACGGCGTGGCGGAGAACCCGTACGCCGCCGAGGATATGGAGATCGCGGGAATCTGTGCCCTGGCGCTTCTGCCGCTGTTTCTGGCGGCGGCCTGGGCTCTTTGCCGGATCGTACTGCGGAGTATAAAGCGGGCGGGAGCCCGATCAGAGAGATAGGGGCGAAGCGTATGCATACCTTATATTTTGACCTGCGGGACACCAAGGGACAGCAGAAGACCATTGAGGACAACATCTCCGCCGCCGCCCGGCTGCTGCGGGAGGGGGCCCTGGTGGCCATCCCCACGGAGACGGTGTACGGCCTGGGGGCCAACGGCCTGGACGAGTCCGCCGTCCGGCGGATCTTTGAGGCAAAGGGACGGCCCCAGGACAATCCCCTCATTCTTCACCTCACCGGGCCCCAGTGGTTGCCCCGGTACTGCCGGGACATCCCCCCCATGGCCTATGTGCTGGCCCGGAAGTTCTGGCCCGGCCCGCTGACCATCATCTTAAAGCGCAGCGAGCTGGTGCCGGACGCGACCACCGCGGGACTGGACACCGTGGCGGTCCGCTGCCCCAACCATCCGGTGACCTTGGCCATCCTTCGGGAGGCGGGGGTGCCGGTGGCGGCCCCCAGCGCCAACCTCTCCGGCCGGCCCAGCTGCACCAGCGCCGCGGACGTCATGGAGGACATGGACGGCAGGATCGAGGGCGTGGTGGACGGCGGCCCCTGCGTGGTGGGGGTGGAGTCCACCATTCTGGATATGACCTGTGAGCCCCCCCGGCTGCTGCGCCCCGGCGGGCTGCCGGTGGAGGAGCTGGAGCGGCTCATCGGCCCCATCGCCGTGGACAGGGCCGTCAGTGCCGCGATGCCCGAGGGGGAGCGGCCCAGGGCCCCGGGCATGAAGTACCGCCACTACGCCCCCAAGGCTCCCGTCACGGTGGTTACCGGCGCGCCGGCCAAGTCCGCCCAGGAGATCAAGCGCCGGGTGGGGCCCACCTCCGGCGTCATCTGCTTTGACGAGTATATCCGCATGTTCCCGGAGCAGGTGGTCCATGCCATCGGCCCGGTGGACGACAAGCTGACCCAGGCCCAGCGGGTGTTTGAGGCGTTGCGGTCCTTTGACGCTACGAAGGTGACGGAGATCTATACCCAGTGCCCCGACGGCCGGGGCCTTGGCCTGGCCGTGGGGAACCGGCTGAGAAAGGCGGCGGGCTTTCATGAGGTAGAGGCCGACAGCGAGAAGATCGTCCTGGGGCTCACCGGCGGCACCGGCGCGGGCAAGAGCAGCGCCCTGGCGGTGCTGCGGGAGCTGGGCGCCGTGGTGCTGGACTGCGACAAGGTCTACCATGAGATGCTGGCGGAGAACGTGGAGATGCAGAAGGCCGTCTCCAAGGCCTTCCCCGGCGTGTTCCGGCCCGACGGCTCGCTGAACCGGCAGAAGCTGGGGCAGGAGGTCTTCATGAAGAAGGAGCAGCTGGAGAAGCTCAACGCCATCGTCTATCACTTCCTGGTGCCGGAGATTCAGCGGCGGCTGGACGAGGCGGGGGACAGCGTCTGCGCCATCGACGCCATCAACCTCCTGGAGAGCGGTCTGGACATCGTATGCGACCGGACCATCGCCATCACCTCCCCCACGGAGCTGCGGGTGCGGCGGATCATGGCCCGGGACGGCATCACGGAGGGGTACGCCCGGATGCGGATTACCGCCCAGAAGCCGGACGAATACTACCGGGGCAAGTGCAGCTGCGAGCTGAACAATGACGCCGACACCGCGGAGGACTTCCAGAGGGCCGCCCGGCGGTTTTTCAAGCGGCTGATCCGGGCTGTCCGGGAGGAGAAGCAGAATAAGAAGATATGAGGGGCTGTACCGGGATTTGGAACGGCCGCCTGACCGGGCTTTTTCCAACGGAATATCTGCAAACGGCCAGGCCGCCGGGGGCTGCCCGGCATGAATGCGGCGCTTGAAAGAGCATATGCTGCGTGCGATAAATTCAGTTAAGAGGAGTGCTGAGATGGAAAACAAAGAGTTCAAGGAGCTGAAAGAGCGGCTCCTGTCCACCAAGAAAAACGGCTATGACCGCCCCCTGGACGAGGCGGCCATGGAGGCGTACTGCGATGGCTACAAGGCCTTTTTGAACGCGGGCAAGACGGAGCGGCTCTGCGCCGCGGAGACGGTGCGCCTGGCGGAGGCGCGGGGCTACAGGCCCTACGTCCGGGGCATGGCCCTGAGCGCGGGGGACAAGGTATACCTCAGCAACCGGGGCAAGGCGGTGCTGCTGGCTCACATCGGAGAGAAGTCCCTGGCAGAGGGGGCGCAGATTGCCGCCGCCCACATTGACTCCCCCCGGCTGGATCTCAAGCCCAACCCCCTGTATGAGGAGGCGGAGCTGGCCTATTTCAAGACCCATTATTACGGCGGCATCCGCAAGTACCAATGGGTGACCATTCCCATGGAGCTCCACGGCGTGGTGGTTCTGCGGGATGGGACCAGCGTGCCGGTGAACATCGGCGGCGGTCCCGGCGATCCCCGGCTGGTGATCACGGACCTGCTGCCCCACCTGGGGGCGGAGCAGGGCAAGAAACCCCTGGCCACGGCCATTCCCGCCGAGACGCTGAACCTGCTGCTGGGCAGCCGTCCCCTGGGCGGCGAGGAGGAAAGCGGCCGGGTGAAGCTGGCGGTGATGAAGCTCCTAAACGACAAGTACGGCATCACGGAGGACGACTTCGCCTCCGCGGAGCTGGAGGCTGTGCCGGCGGGAGACGCCTGCGACATCGGCCTGGACCGCAGCATGATCGGCGCCTACGGCCACGACGACCGGGTATGCGCCTACGCGGCCCTCAAGGCTCTGCTGGACCTGGAGAAGACCCCGGCCCGCACCGCCGTGTGCGTGCTGGCGGACAAGGAGGAGATCGGCTCCGACGGCGTGACGGGGATGCAGTCCGCCGCCTTCGACACCTTTATGGAGGACCTGTGCGAGGCTCAGGGCGTGCCGGTGCGGGTCTGCTTTGAGAGGTCCTTCTGCCTCAGCGCCGACGTCACCGCGGCCTACGACCCCCACTATGCCGACGTGTACGAAAAGCGCAACGCCGCCTATTTCAACTACGGCGTGGGCCTTTGCAAGTACACCGGGGCCCGGGGCAAGTCCGGCGCCTCCGACGCCGACGCGGAGACCGTGGCCTACGTCCGCCGGGTCTTTGATGACGCGGGGGTTGCCTGGCAGATCACGGAGATGGGGAAGGTGGACGCCGGCGGCGGCGGCACCGTGGCTATGTATATGGCCAACCGGAACATCGCCACATTGGACGCCGGCGTGCCGGTGCTGAGTATGCACGCCCCGTTCGAGACGGTGGCGAAGCTGGACTGCTACGAGACCTACCGGGGCATGAAGGCCCTGTATGAAGCGAAGAGCTGAGAGCCGCCGGAAGCGGCCATAAAGAGACAAGCGCCGCAGGCCAACGGCCCGCGGCGCTTGTTTCTTTGCGCATAGAAGGGAGAGACAGGACAAAAGAGAAGACGCGCGGTGCGCATCTCCTCTTTTTGAGTAAGCAGTTAAAATTGATTTTTTGCCCCCTCGCGATCCCCCTCGGCCACGAATCCAGCGAAGCGAATCGGGGCCGAAAAGCGAAGAAATTCCCACCATAGTGCAGTTTTCGGCAAAGCCGGAAACGGAACGGTGGTGGGAATTTCTGAGCTGGCGCAGCGGGTGGGATTCGAACCCACGTGCAGTTTAACCTGCAAACTGATTTCGAGTCAGCCCCGTTATGACCACTTCGATACCGCTGCGTATTTTCAATTCTAGAGACACGAATTTTCAGCGCGGACCATTCAACCGCTTCGCCGCGCCTCCAGGCTGGAACTCCAACGATATTATGCCACAGATTTCCCCCCATTGCAACCCCCGGATTGTCTCCGCATAGAATTCTATGTTGAGAACTTCGGAGGAGGAACGGATATGTCGTGTGCGATTTTTATTCCCGGCGGGGCGGACCGCTATGTCAACTACCGCCGGGCGGTGGAGAGCGCCGGGGGACGGGCGGTCTTTTCAGAGCGCCCGGGGACGGACGAGGGCTGCGATGGGCTGCTGCTGCCCGGCGGCGGGGACCTGGAGCCCTGGCGCTACGGCCAGCCCAACACCGCGTCCAGGGGGCTGGAACCGGAGCGGGACGCGGCGGAGTTCCTGCTGCTGGAGCGCTTCACCGCCGCTGGAAAGCCGGTCTTGGGGATCTGCCGGGGACTCCAGACCGTCAACGTTTTCTTCGGCGGAACTCTGGCGCAGAACGTGCTGGGGCACGAGGCTGTGGGCGGCGGAGACAGGCTCCACCCAGTCCGCATGGCACCGTCCTTTCTCAGCCGGATCTGCGGGGAGGAGGCCGTGGTCAACAGCGCCCACCACCAGGCCGCGGACCGCCTGGGACAGGGGCTGGCGGCCGTCCAATGGGCGGCGGACGGCGTGGTGGAGGCGCTGGAGCACGAGACGCTGCCGGTGTGGGGCGTCCAGTGGCACCCGGAACGCCTGCCGGGCGAACTGGGGCGGCGCCTCTTCGCGGCGTTTTTGGAGCGGTGCCGCTGAACCGCGGCGGCGTGGGGAAGGGATGCGCAAGGGGGAGGGCGGCGGGGTTTCGGGTCAGGGAGGCCTGGCCGCGCCGGGGTCATTGAACTGTGAGACGGTATGTATCCATCCCCGGCAGGAGGGAGAGGACCGATCTGACAATTTCCCGCGCCTCCCGGTCCGCGTTGGCGAGAAAGCCGGCGGCGCGGACCTTCTCCTCCATAGCGGCCTTTTGCCGGATCAGAAAGTCGTTGTAGTCGTCGATGGTGTTTCTGTTGAAGAGGGCGTCCCGCTCGTCCACGCTCAGCACGGTGTCTTCAAAGATCTCGTGGGAGGTGATCTCGCTGACGGGCAGAGTGACGGTAACGGAGCGGAGCGTGTCGTTGACGCTGATCTGCGCTTTGCTCAGATCGATTCCCGCCTTGATGCGCCCGTCGTAAACCACGGTAAAGCTCTTCCTCGTCAGGGGAACGCCGACAGTGATGCTGCTGATGGATACCTCGTTGTGGTTTTCGTACTTTCCCGCGTTGGTATAGAGGTACTCCCGGGTGACGAGTTCTCTGAGTGAGTTGACGGACTGGCTGACGGTCTCGCTGGTGATGACCGGCTGGGCCGCCTGGATGAGAGAATTCGCGTCGTCCAGCTCCCGCTCCATGGCCGCCAGCATCTCGTTTTGCAGCTCCATGCGCTGCCGCATCTCCTGCTGGCGCTGGTATGCGGAATGGAGCGCCGCCCCCAGCGCGGCGACACAGAGGACCAGCAGGACTATGAGGGGGAAAACCGGCGGCTTTTTCCGCCTGCCGAAATGGGCGAAGACCCGATGAAAGGGGCGCGGCGTCTTCAGGGGATGTTCCTTGAGGTCCTGCCGTGTTTCGTTCATCTCTGTGGCCTTCATTGGGGAGACCTCCTTAAATATTCCGCGCGGGTCTGAGGGCGCGCGGCGGTGTTTCTTGTTATGCGAAATGATACCACAGCTCCCCTCGCAATGCAAGCGTTCCCGCCGCGTCCTCTCCCGAAGATCTCCGGGGCAGGTTTCCGTCAGCGCGAGCTCGCGCTTGCCGTGTGTGAACCGGCGCAAAATAGGGAGATGCGGAGAAGTTTCTGTTTCCATCTGCGGACAGAACTGGTATAATGCGGAGGAACAACATGATGAAAGGACTGTTTTTATGAGCCGTTCCGCACTGATTACCGGCTCCTCCCGGGGCATTGGACGGGCCGTGGCAGCGGCCCTGGCCCGGGAGGGGTGGCCTGTTTGCGTCAACTACCTGGAACACAAAGAGGCCGCGGAGAGCCTGGTGGATCTCCTTCGCTCCGAGGGCCGGATGGCCATGGCGTTTCGCGCCGACGTGGCGGACCGCGCCGCCGTGAATGAGATGGTCCGGGCGGCGTCGGAGACCCTGGGCCCTGTGGAGCTGCTGGTGAACAACGCCGGCGTGGCGGGCCAGTGCCTTTTTCAGGACATCACGGACGCGCTGTGGGAGCGGTATCTGGGCGTGAACCTGGGGGGCGCCCGGAACGCCATCCAGGCGGCGCTTCCCCACATGATCTCCGAAAAACGGGGCTGCATCGTCAACATCTCCTCCATCTGGGGACTGCGGGGAGCCTCCTGTGAGACGGCCTACGCCTGCACGAAGGCGGCCCTCATCGGCCTGACCCGCTCCCTGGCGCTGGAGCTGGCTCCCTCCAATATCCGGGTGAACTGCGTGGCCCCCGGCGTCATCGACACGGACATGGTCCAGGTTCTGGGAGAGGAGACCCTGCGGGACCTGGCGGAGCAGACGCCCCTGGGCCGTCTGGGCACGCCGGAGGATGTGGCACACGCCGTGGCCTTTTTCGCCTCGGAGAGGGCCTCCTTCCTCACAGGCCAGGTCCTCGCCGCCGACGGCGGCTTCATTGTCTGAGAAATGGCATATTTCCGCCTTCCTTGGGAAACACTGAGAGCAAAACCACGGGAGGCAGGAATATGGAATATCTCAACGCGTTTCTCTGCGGCGGCGTTCTCTGCGCCATTGGCCAGGTTTTGATTGACAAAACCCAGCTTACCCCCGCCCGCATTCTGACGGGCTACGTGGTGGCGGGGGTGCTGGTCAGCGCCCTGGGGCTCTACCAGCCTCTGGCGGACTGGGGCGGAGCCGGGGCCACGGTGCCCCTCACGGGTTTTGGACACGCCCTGGCCAAGGGCGTGAAAAAAGCCGTGGGAGAGCAGGACTGGCTGGGGGTTTTCACCGGCGGCCTCAGCGCCACGGCCGGCGGCATCACCATGGCGGTGACGGCCGGCGTGGTCATGGCGCTCCTCTTCAAGCCGGGAGACAAACGCTAAGCGCGATACAGGCGGGCCGCCGGGGGAATCCCTCCGGCGGCCTGTCCGCAATTGTAACAATTCACTCAGATTTTGTCATTTTTTTGTCACATTTTTGTGGTTCTTTTTTTCGCCGTTTCTGTCATACTGTATCTATCAGAATATTCGACAGAAAGGACGTTTTTTCGATGCCCCGTTTTACCGCGTTTCTTCTGCTGCTGGCCCTGCTGCTGGCCCTGACCGCCTGCGGTCAGACGCCCGCCTCCGCCCCGCCGGCGGAGGACCCCGCCCCCTCTGCTCAGGACCCCGCTCCGCCGGAGGAGCCGGAGCCCGAACCGGAGCCCGGGCCCTATGAGATTCTGGACCCCACGGTGATGCCCGCCGGGGGCAGCCGGGACGGCGTGGCCTACGCCGCCTGGGACGGCATTGTGGAGCACTTGTTCTTCCACCCGGTGGTGGCCTATCCGGAGCTGGCCTTTGACGGTGACAGCGAGGCGGACGGCATCGACGATTACATGGTCACCGTGGGGGAGTACATCAAGATCCTCCAGAGCGTCTATGAGCGGGGCTATGTCCTGGTGGACATCGGCGACGTGTGGAGCGAGACGGAGGGGGAGGACGGCCAGCCAAAAATGGTCCGGAACACCCTCTACCTCCCGGAGGGCAAGAAGCCCCTGATTCTCTCCTACGACGACACCAACTACTACCCCTATATGCTGGAAAACGGCTTTGCCTACAAGCTCATCATCGGCGACGACGGCAAAATCGCCTCCTGGGGCAAGAGCCCGGAGGGGGCCGAGGTGGTGAGCCGGGACCTGGACGCCATCCCCGTGCTGGACAAGTTCGTGGAGGAGCACCCGGACTTCTCCCCCTTCGGGGCCAAGGGGTGCCTGAGCCTGACGGGCTACGAGGGCATTCTGGGCTACCGTACCTCCACGGACACCAAGGAGTGGGATGAGACGAAAGAGGCGGCCCGTCAGAGAGAGCGGGAGGCGGTGAAGCCCATTGTGGAGGAGCTCAAGCGCACCGGCTGGACCTTCGGCAGCCACACCTGGGGCCACATCCGCCTCAGCGGGGACACCCGGTCCATGGAGTCCATCCAGGCCGACACCGAGCGGTGGTACGACGAGGTGGGGAGCCTCGTGGGGGAGACGGACATCCTCTTCTACCCCCACGGCGAGCGGCCCGACGGCAACGACTGGACCAAGACCGGCCCCATCTTCCAGTACCTCCAGTCCACCGGCTTCCGGGTGTTCTGCTCTGTGGGGACCGAGAGCTTCAGCTTTGTGAAAAAGGACATCTCCGCCGTCATCTGCGACCGGCTCCACCCCGACGGCATCACCCTCCGCCGCTCCCGGGATCTGTACTTACAGTTCTACGACGCCAGGGATATTATGGACGTGGCGTCCCGGCCCCAGCGGGAGATCCTCTGGGAGAGAGAGGAGATGGCGTGAAACGGTTTTTTGGCGGACGGGCTCTCCCAGCCGCCCTGCTGGCAGCCCTGACGGCGGCGGGCCTTCTGTCTGCCGGAAAGACCGGCCCGGCAATTTTCCCCGGACCGGAGAACCTGGCCGCCCTGGGTCCGGAGGCGGCGGAGGCCGCCCTGCTGGGCCTTCCCCGGGAGGACGTTCTCAGGGCCTGGGGAGAGCCGGACGGATGCCTCTCCGGCCTCTTTGGGGACATCTATACCCTGGAGAGCGGCGCACGTATCACCGTATACTATGACACGGAGCCCATGAGCCAGGGGACTGCCGATGGACAGACCGTCCCGGTGGAGCGCGTCCTGATTTCAGAGTCTGATTGAGGAGGAAAGGCCATGACAAGAGAGGAACTGAAAGCCGCCGCCATATCCATGCTGGACCGGGCCTACTGCCCCTACTCCCGCTTCCCCGTGGGGGCCGCCCTGGAGTGCGTCGACGGCACGGTGTTCACCGGCTGCAACGTGGAGAACGCCGCCTATCCCGCCGGCATCTGCGCCGAGCGCAACGCCATCTCCCACGCCGTGGCAGAGGGGCACACCGATTTTTGCCGCATTGTCATCGCCGGGCGGGGAGAGGATTTCTGCGTGCCCTGCGGCATCTGCCGCCAGGTGATGCGGGAGTTTGCCCCGGACCTGGAGATTGTCTGTCTCAACGGCGCGGGGGAGGAGCGGACCTTCACACTGCCGGAGCTGCTGCCCCACAGCTTTGGCCCGGAGTCCCTGTGACGGGGAGGGAACATCGAAAAAGCCGGCATGGAGCGCGCTCCATGCCGGCTTTTTATTGGGAAATCCACTGTGGGTTCACACCGTCCGGCAGCTTCCATCGCAGAAACCGCAGCCGTGGCGCTGGCCGCAGTAGGCCGCGGCGCCGTGGGTGTGCTGCCCGGTAATGGTACAGCCCTTTACGGTGCAGAGGGCTAGGCAGTTTCCGTCGCAGAAGCCGCCCGCGTGGCCGTAGCCACAGTAGGACATGCCGTTGTGGGTGTGCCGCCCGGCGAGGGAGCAGCCCTCCACGGCGCAGAGAGCCCGGCAGTTTCCGTCGCAGAAGCCGCCCGCGTGGTCATAGCCGCAGCAGGTTGTGCCGCCGTGGGTGTGCCGCCCGGCGATGGCGCAGCCCTCCACGGCGCAGAGGGCCCGGCAGTTTCCGTCGCAGAAGCCGTCCGCGTGGCCGTAGCCGCAGTAGACGGCGCCGTTGTGGGCGTGCCGCCCGGTAATTGTGCAGTCCTCCACGGCGCAGAGGGCCCGGCAGTTGCCGTCGCAGAAGCCGCCTGCATGGTCATAACCGCAGTATACGGTTCCGCCGTGGGTGTGCCGCCCGGCAATGGCGCAGTCCGCCACGGGGCAGACGGCTATGGCGGCGGGCTGTACGGCGGTCCGGCCACTGTGGTGTCCGCCGCCGCGCCCGCAGCCGTGGGCCAGGGCGGGAACCGCCAGCAGTCCGGCGGTCAGAACAAAGAGCAGGCAAACAGCAATATTTCTCTTGATCCCCATGACACGTGATCCTCCATTTACTTAGTGGGCTTCATAAAGATACCTAATAAAATGATAGCACAGCCTTCTTCCTGGGTCAAGACTCAGTTCTTTGGATTGGGCCAGGAGGGGACGGCGGCCTCACGCCTGGGGCCGGGGCGGGTTGTCCGTGTCCAGCAGAAAGCGCTCGTAGGCGTTGATGATGGTGGTCTCCCCCCGCCGGAGGACCCGGGGCAGGTCCGCTCCGTAGTTGGCGTGGACGTGGCCGTGGATCAGGTACTTCGGCTGGTACTTGTCCACCAGGCGCAAAAGGGCGGAGAAGCCCTGGTGGGCGTAGTCCTCCCCGTCGCCGTAGCCTCGGATGGGGGAGTGGGCCAGCACGATGTCCACGCCGCCGCTCCGCCACAGCTGGAAGCGGAGCCGCCGGACGCGGGCGTCCATCTGACGCTCGGTGTACTGGTGAGGGCCGCCGCTGTACAGATAGCTCCCTCCCAGGCCTAAAATCCGCAGCCCTCCGGCGCGGAGGATGCGGTCCTCCGCGCAGTCGCACCCCTCCGGCGGGTGGGCGTCGTAGGTCTTGTCATGGTTGCCGTGGACGTAGATCAGGGGGACGCCGGCCATGGTCACGAGAAAGGAGAGGTACTTGGAGTTCAGGTCCCCACAGGAGAGGATCATGTCCACGCCCTTGAGCCGCCCTGGCTGGTAATAGTCCCAGAGGGCGGGACATTCCTTGTCGGAGATCAGCAGCAGCTTCACAGGATGGGGTCCTCCTTCTCCGGCGGGATGTCCTCCCGGTAGACGCCCTGGAGCCGGACGATGGACCGAGCCATGGGCAGCAGGTCCCCGTAGGCGGGGATGCTCCCCTCCACGCAGGGGCTGAGCTGGTCCATATGGAGAATCTCCTCCGTGGTGGCCCCCTGGAAGGGCTGGATGGACCCGTCGATGATCCCCCGGCGGAGGATCTCCGCCAGCTGCCGGACGCCGGCGGGCAGGTTCTCCCCCAGCAGAATGTCAATGGCCCGGCTGTTCATGCCCCACCAGTAATTCACCGCCTGGTTTCCCCGGGGGCCCAGGGCGTCCCAGCCGCCGTTGAACACCCCCCGGACCAGGTTGGTGTAGACGTTGCCCCAGTGCCAGTAGGGGGAGGCCAGGGCGCAAAACCGCCCGTTTTCCACCCGGCACAGCCCCCAGGGCTCCAGAATGCGGTCCGGGGTGGGGATGTCCCGGTTGGAGATCAGGGTGATGCCCTGCCGGGACAGGTCCTCCATGGCGTTCTCCTCCACGCAGGACCAGCGCAGGAGAATCCGGGCCTCCGGGTTGGTAAGCTGGGCCCCCAGGGCGAAGGCGTTGATGCTGGCGGGCACGCCGAAGATGGGGCTGGAGGCCACATACCCGATGCGTCCGTCCCGGCTCAGCGCCCCGGCGATGGCCCCGGCAATGAACTTTCCCTCGTAGATGCGGCTGTAATAGGTCTGCACGCCGGCGTAGGGCATGGAGACCGAGCAGTTCAGGATACGCACATCCGGGTGGCGGGCCGCCGTCTTGCGGCAGGCCCCGATGAGGGGCGGCGTCACGGCGAAGATCAGCTGGGCGCCGTTCTCAATGGCCATCTCCATGGCGTCCTCGGCCTCGCCGCCGGGGCGGACGCCGTCGAACACCTGGGTGGTGACCCGGTCGCCCATGACAGCCTCCAGGTACTGCCGTCCCAGATCGTGGGCCCGGGCCCAGTCGCTGTGCTCGGGCAGCTGGTCGCTGATAAAGGCCACGCTGAGATGGATGGGCTTGCCCTTAAAGAGGCGGCCCAGGAGGCTGCTGTCCTTGGGCTCCGGCGTGTCGGTCTTGACCTCGATGGGCTCTGTCAGCGCCTTGACGTCCGCCCACACGGCCTTGATGCTTTTCATGAGCTCGCCGGAGGGGAGGGACACCAGCTGGTCGAAGTCATAGACCTTCAGCCACACCAGCAGGGCGTCTGCCACGGTGATATTGAGTTCCCCGCCTCCCAGCTTCCGGAAGGGCTCCTGGAAGTAGGTGTACCCAGCGGTAAAGCGCCGCCGCTCGTCATCGGTCCACACGTGGTCCGCCTCGTATCCCAGTGCCTTTTGGAGCTTTTGAAAGCTGCCGGTCCGGCTGAACCGCACCCGGTAGAGCCGGGTCTTGGGATAGGACTCCAGAAAATCGTAGTAGGCCAGGATCTCTGGGTCTTGGGACCACACGGGCACCATCCGGGTCACATAGCCGGGAATCACCGGCGCGCCGTAGCTCTTGAGAACGCTGACCCGCTTGTTGCCCTCCTGGACGTAGAAGCGGCCCAGGTACTCGTAGCACCGGATGGGCTCCCGGATGCCCTCGTCCCCCAGGTGGGCCTGGCAGAGGTCCATCCACTTCCCGCCGAACTCCGTATCCGGGTCCAGCAGGGGCATGAAGTCCGCGGCGAAGGCGGTGCGCCGCCCCGCCGACTTGGTGCCCTTGATCTGGTGGATGGGGATCTCCACCACGCCCAGGTCCATCTGCCCAGCCACCATGGTCTCGCTGATAATCTCGTCCAGCACCTGGGGATAGGGATACCGCCCCCGGAGCACGCAGTCGTGATAGGTCTTGCGGCCCTGTTTCAGGGCTGTGGCGTACTGCGCCGCGGCCTCCTGCCGGCTCATGATACCGCCTCCTGTCATTTAATCGTTTACCAGGGCCTATTCTACTGGATTTACTCTGGAAATACAAGGGGGACGCCGCCGGTTTCGGAGATAAATTTTCCCTTCCGGCGGGGGATAGATCCGGCTGTTTTGACGGACGGGGGACGGATAAGGGCCGCGCCTGTGGCGCGGCCCCTCTCTACAGGGGGGGGTTAGTTGCCGAAGCGGTACTGCTCGGCGGTCAGGGTCAGCTCAATGGCCTCATCCAAGTAATTGTTGGCAATTTACCACGCCAGGTTTTCCGCGATCTTGAAAAATGTCTCCCGGTCCAGGCCGGCGTCCGCCGTCAGCTGGAGGACGTAGGGCCCCTCCGCCCACAGCAGGGTGTAGCTGCGGCGGTCTCCCGCGGCGTCGATGAAAATGCCCTCGCTGCCCCGGACGGTGACGCCCTCCCACCGGTAGTCCCCCATCAATGTCTCGCTGTACTCCTGACCCATCCACTGGCATAGGGACAGATGGCCGCGGCTTGCCTCTCCCTCTTTCCAATAGGAGATGCTGGAGTACACGGTGTCCTCCTCCAGCTCGCTCTCGCGCCACAGCGTGTACCCCTCCGGAATCCACCCGAAGGTGATCCGGTGGAACTGCTGGGGGACCACGTCCTCCTGGGGGCGGGCGCTGTAGGTGAGGATGCCCTCCCGGGCCGTGGCCCGGACGTGGTAGTCCTCCGGCTGATCGGCGTACACCGCCGTGCCCAGCAGGGCCACCACCGCCGCCAGCAGGACAATGCGCTTCCAGAACTTCCGCTTTTTCCGCCGGGGAATCAGGAAGCCCATCTTCTCCTCAAAGGCCGGGGAAAAGGCGTGGCCGCAGTCCGCCCGGTCCGGCAGGGTTGACAAATACCGCTCCGCCGCCTCCGGCGCGGCCTGGTACAGCATCTCGTCTGTAATCCTCATATGACGTCCCCCCTCTCCGCCAGCTCCGCCGCCAGACGGCGCTTGGCCCGGGCCGTCAGCTGGCGCACATTTCCCGGCGTCAGGTCCAGAAGGCCCGCGATCTCCGCGGCGGAGTAACCGTTGTAGTATTTCAGCAGCAACACCTCCCGGTACCTGGGAGGCAGGGCCGCCATGGCTCCGGCCAGCGTTCCGTCGGAGGGCGGCGCGGCGCAGCCGGGGACCTCCTCCAGCTCCGCCTGGGGATGCCGCTGTTTGGAGCGGTAGAGATCGATGGCCTTCCGCTCCGCCACCGTCACCGCCAGGCACCGGGCCCTGGGTCCCAGCTCCGGGGGCAGGGCATGCTCCGCCAGGCTGAGGAAGGCCGTGTGCACCGCGTCCTGCTCATTTTTCACGATCCCGTAGGCCACGTGGTACATCAGCCCCCGGTAGGCCGTGTACAGCGCCTCAAACCGCGTCCGGTCCTCCGCGCTGTCCAGTGCCTGTAAGTAGATCAGCATGTCGCCGCCTCCCTCTGTACACTGTGACGTTCCGCGCCGCCGGAATGTGACACGGGGCGGGAGAAATTTTAAAATTCCCCGGAATAAAATGCCGCCGCCCCGGGGAAATCCGGGGGCGGCGCATCTGTTTTTGGACAATATAAGAGGAAAAACTGCCGTTATCCTGCCCTTTGTGCCTCCAGCAGGTCCGCGAAGAACACGGGGTAGTCTTTGGCGAAGCGCTCCAGCAGCATCTGGGCCACCTCCCGGCACTGGGGGTGGGCCGCCGTGTCCGCCCGCAGGCGGAAGAAGTGCCGCCATTCCCGCAGGTTCATGGTGGCCACCAGCTCTGTTTTCAGGGAGTTGGGCAGAACGGACCGGGCCTCCTGGGGGGTGGCTCCCAGCTCGATCATCTGGAAGTAGCTCCGCTCGGCGTCCTCCATGGCCCTCTGCCACACCTCGTACTTCTTTCGGTCCGTCTCGTCGCTCAGGTCGTACCGAAAGCCCGTGGCCAGGTCGATGCAGGTGATCTGGCTGCCGAACTTCTCCTTGACATAGTTGCAGTACCGGGTGCTCTCCTGGGAGTAGCTGGCGATGCGGTGGCGGACAATTTCGTGGGTCACGCCCCGGTCGCAGATGAATTTTACGGTGATGCTGCCGTGCTCGATGACGGACTCGTGGCCCCGGCGGAGGATTCCGCGGATAAACGCCTCCGCCGACCCCTCCTGAATCCGGTCCTCGCTTTTATAGCAGACGCGGCCGATGCGCTCGACGCGCCGGAGCATGTCCTCATAGCGCTCCGCGCTGAGCACCTCTACCGTTGCTTTTTGAATGATCATGAAAATTCTCTCCTTACGCCTAAATTTGTCCTTGTGTCCATTATAGTAAAAATTCAGAGAATGCACAAGAGATACGGAAGCCGTTTCGGCAAAAATTGTGTCGGATCTGGGAGAAGGGGGCGGCCCATGCCCGGCGCCGCTCCCGGCGCTAAAATTGATTTCTGTCCGCGGCAGACAGTTTTTAGACCTTGTTTGAAAATTGGCGGAATGCCGGATTGGGGCGGATTTTTTTGCCAGGCAAGGCGATTTGACGCGGGAATCCTGACGGATTTCAAGTCAAATCAACGCAGCCTGGCGGAAAAAGATGCTCCAAGACGGCGTTTTGACATTTTTCGAACAAGGCCTAGTTGTTTTTCGACAGCCGCTGTGGTATACTACACGGGATATAAGCGTCTTCCCAAAACGGCAATTTTTTCAAGAGCACGTCCGCCGGTCTGCGCCGGCGTTTTTAGGAGGTTTATTCTATGTTGGTACCAAACCGCTTGAAATCCCTGTACGAGGGTCCCATGCCCCCCATGGGGCTGACGGACTACGAGTCCCTGTCCAAGTTCTTAAACGCCGGAGCCCAGCGGTGCAAGACCTCTGGGCGGAACTTTGATTTGTTCCTGGACTGGGCCATCCACGCGCTGCTGGCGAGCCTGACCTCGGACAGCGCCGCCCGGATCTTTCTGCCAAAGACCAGAACCGCCCCCTTTGTGCTGGACGATTTGATCCCCCTCTCCGGCATCCGCCCAGGGGGGAAGAAGCGTATTCAGCTCAGCGAGACGCACCTCATCGCCCCGGTGTGGAACAACACGGATCTGGGGCTGGCCCTGGAGGCCTTTTACGACAGCGGCTTTGAGGATGTGAAGATTGAGCAGCGCTTCGGCGGCGCCTATATCGAGGAGCTGCGCCTGGCCATCATCGACTCTCCGGCGGACGTGGACATTCCCAACGTGCTGCGGGTGTGGAACCGGGGGAGCCTCCAGCTGGATACATACACCCTGAAAGCCCTGGAGCCGGTGCTCCGCACCAACGGCGACGCCTGGTATCTCCAGGAGGGGGAGAGTGAGCGGGCCGAGCCTGTGCGGGAGCCCCGGATGGCGGCCCTCTATAACTGCGGCCTCCGGCGCTACTGCGGAAAGTAACAGACCTCTGCCTCAGGACCCGGACCCCCGAAGAGAGGTCCGGGTCTTTGCATGCTGAAAAATTCTATCCCCGCAGACAAAGGGCGCCTTTGAGCGCGGGGACAAGAAGTGGAAAATTTCGTGGCTCGGAATTGAACCGGGGATGCCTCCAGCCGGGAGGCCCCCGCTGGGCACGGGGGCAGAGCCGCCTTTCTGGGCCGGGTGGGCCGCCTCCGCCAGGGCGGCCCCGCTTCACTCTACCGCCGGTTGACTTTTTCCCATTCCCCCGCCTGTGGATTGCAAAACCCGCCGAAATCCCGTACAATCAGACCGTGACATCTGATTTGCGGGGGAGGACTACTATGGAAAATGCGAAAATCGGGCCGCTGATCCGCCAGCTGCGGAAGGAGCGCGATCTGACCCAGAAGGAGCTGGCCGCCATGCTGAACGTCACGGACAAGGCCGTCAGCAAGTGGGAGCTGGGCGCCAGCCTGCCGGACGTGGCGCTGCTGCTGCCCCTGGCGGAAGCGCTGGGCGTCTCCGCCACGGAGCTGCTGGGAGGCGTCCGGGACCCGGAGTCTCCGGTGAAAGCGCCGGAGGCACCGCCCCGGGACATGGCGGGGGACATTCTGTCCTACGCCCAGAGGACCGCCGCCCAGCGGCGGGAAAAGCTGAGGCTGTGGCTGTTCGCGGGACTCAGCGGCAGCTTTCTGCTGGCGGCGGCGGTGTGCTGGATTTGCGACACGGCGCTCAACGGGGCCCTGTCCTGGTCGCTCATCGCGGACATCTCCCTGCTGCTGAGCTGGGTGGTGCTGCTGCCCCTGCTGACCGCCCGGCGTCACGCCCTGCCCCTGGCCCTGGGGGCGCTGTCCGCCGCCGTTCTCCCCTACCTCTATCTGCTGGGCCGGCTGCTGGAAGAGCCCCGGGTGTTCCGCTTTGGAGTGTTCATCGCCCCGGCGGCGGTGCTGTACCTCTGGGCCGTCTGGGCCGTGTGGCGGCGGTTTCGCCGCAGGTTCCGGGCCGCCGGAACCATTCTGCTGCTGACGGCGGGGCTGAGCCTGTTTGTCAACGCCGTCGCCGGGGCCCTGTCCGGCGGCAGGGCCCTGTATGGGGACAGCCTCTTTACACTGGTCCTGGCCGCCGCCTGCTTTGTGGCGGATTACGTTCTGCGCCGCCAGGGAACGGCCGCATAGCGGCAGGGGGCTTTGATCATTTGCGGGGGCGGCTGTCAGCCGCCCCCGCGGCGGTATGGCCGGGGAACGTGGGCCTCAGGGGAGCGGCCGGCGTTCCAATCTTTCAAAACTGTTAGATTTGAGAAAGATTGTGGAAAGATTCCTGAGGTATGGTTTGTATTGTCGAAGGACGTACAGACTGTTTCTCAACGGAGGTATTTTCATGAGTGTTTTAGAGACAAAGGAACTGCGGAAGATCTACGGTTCCGGGGACACGGAGGTCCGGGCCCTGGACGGCGTGGACCTGAGTGTGGAGCAGGGGGAGTTCGTGGCGGTGGTAGGCACCTCCGGCTCCGGCAAGTCCACGCTGCTGCACATGCTGGGGGGCCTGGACCGGCCCACCAGCGGCATCGTCTCCGTGGACGGCCGGGACATCTTCGCCTTAAAGGACGAGGCGCTGACCATCTTCCGCCGCCGGAAGATCGGCTTTGTGTTTCAGAACTACAACCTGGTGCCGGTGCTGAACGTCTATGAGAACATCGTCCTGCCCATTCAGCTGGACGGCGGCAGGCCGGACGGGCGCTATGTGGGGGAGATCATTGAGACACTGGGGCTGGAGAGCAAGCTGCGGAACCTGCCGGGCAACCTCTCCGGCGGCCAGCAGCAGCGGGTGGCCATCGCCCGGGCCCTGGCGGCCAAGCCCGCCATCATCCTGGCCGACGAGCCCACCGG
>CAJUDV010000008.1 GCA_910585385.1 uncultured Oscillibacter sp.
CTCCTCTGGCTTTCTCCTTCCGAGTCCCTTCTCCAATTTCTTTGACAAACTTACAGTTTTCAACTAGGGAATGTCCTCTTGCACATTTTATTATTTTTCCTCAAAGCAATATAAGGGCAAGCTCAGTCGCCCCTCTCCCCCAAAACTCCGATTCTCTTGTGGGAAGGCAGCTGACAGATCTGTTAACCGTTTCTCTGACTGCACATCACAGCCCCTTCCGGTACGCCTCCGCGCCGTCCAGCAGCTCCCCGGCGCTCTCCAGCAGGGCCTCCGTCACTTTGGTGCCGCCGGTGATCCGGGCCAGCTCCGCCTTGCGGCGCTCCCGATCCAGCTGAACCACCTCCGTGTAGGTCCTGCCCTTCCGCTCCCCTTTTTCCACAGAGAAGTGGGTATCCGCCATGGCGGCCAACTGGGGCAGATGGGTAACACACAGCACCTGCTTGCGGCGGCTCACCTGAGCCAGCTTCTCCGCCACCTTCTGGGCCGCCCGGCCGGACACGCCGGTATCCACCTCGTCGAACACCAGAGTCCCGATGGCCTCCTGCTCTGCCAGCACGTTTTTCAGGGCAAGCATGATGCGGGCCAGCTCGCCGCCGGAGGCGATCTTGGCGATGGGACGCAGGTCCTCTCCGGCGTTGGCGGACATCAGAAAACGGATGAGGTCGCACCCGTCCGCGGCGGGCTCCTTCACCCCAAATTCGATGGAGAAGCGGACCTTTCCCATGTCCAGCTCCCGCAGCTCCGTCTGGATGCGGGTTTCCAGAGCCTTTGCCGCTTCTTTCCGGGCTTTGGTCAGTGCTGCCCCAGCGGCCAGGGTGGCCTTCTCCGCCTTTTTCAGCTTCTGCTCCAAGCGCAAGAGTGTGTCGTCCGCTGTCTCAATGGCGTCCAGCTCCACCCTGCATTTGTCAAGATACTCCAAACACTCCTCCACCGTAGCGCCGTACTTCTTTTTCAGGCGGTACAGCTGGTCGGCACGGCTCTCCACCGCGTCCAGCTCCGCCGGGGAGAAGTCAAACTCCGTCCGCCTATCCCGGATAGTTTCGGCAAGGTCATACGCTTCACAGCGAAGCTCTTCCAATCGTTTGTACAGTTCTCCCAGGTCGTCGCTCAAAGTGCGGATGCCGGAGAGGGCGTCCTCCGCCTCCCGGAGCTGGCTCACCGCGCCGCTGGCCTCGTCGCCGCCGCTCAGGGCGTAGTCCGCCCCGGAGAGGGCGGAGAGATATTTCTCCCCGTTGCGCAGAAGGCTCCGGCGGGCGTTCAGCTCCTCCTCCTCGCCGGAAACCAGCTCCGCCCGCTCCAGCTCGTCGATCTGGAAGCGGAGGCTGTCCACCCGGCGGGCCTTCTCCGCCTCGTCCATTCTGAGGGAACGCATCTGTCCCCGCAGGGACTCCATGGACTGATACTCCGCCTGATAGGATGCCAGCGCCGCCTCCGTCCTGCCGAAACGGTCCAGATAGGCGCCGTGCTGTTCCTCATCCAGCAGCTGCTGGCCGTCGTGCTGGCCGTGGATGTTCAGCAGCTCCCCGCCAATCCGCCGCAGCTGGGCCACGGTGATGGGCCGGCCGTTGGCCCGGCAGATGTTTTTCCCGTCCGCTCCGATCTCCCGCTGGAGCAGCAGCGTTCCGTCCTCCTCCGGCGCGACGCCGTTCTCCCGGAGTCCCGGCAGATCCGGAAGAACGCCGGAGAAGGAGGCGCTGACAAAGGCCTTCTCCGCTCCGGTGCGGATCAGCTCCCGGGATGTCCGGCCCCCCAGCACCGCGCCCATGGCGTCGATGACGATGGATTTGCCCGCGCCGGTCTCGCCGGTCAGGGCGTTGAAACCAGGGAGGAACTGAATATCCGCCTCTTCGATCACCGCGATATTCTCAATGTGAAGCACTTCCAGCATAAAATTTCCTCTTAGATCCAATCTGTTAATGGAAGGTGTTGCCAGGGCTCTGGAACTGCCCGCCAAAAGCCCGGAGCCAGCCACAAGCTGGACGCAGAGTTTCGCCAAAACGGAGTTCTAACCGGCGTTGTACTCCATTTCGTCTCACAGCATTTCCTTGATCTCCTCGCAGAAGGTCTCGGCGGCCTCCGTGTCCTTCATCAGTAAAAACGCCGTGTCATCTCCCGCCAGAGAACCCACCATGTAGGTCAGGTCCATGTTGTCCAGAGCGGAACAGGCGGCGCTGGCCAGTCCGGGCATGGTCTTGATTACTACAATGTTCTGGGCGTAGTCGATGCTGGTGATGCTCTCCCGGAAGATGGTGCGCAGCTTCTCCGCGAAGTTCAGCCGGTTCCGGTTGTCGGAGACCGCGTATTTGTACACTCCCTGCCCTGCCGGCTGCTTAATAAGGTGCATTTGTTTGATGTCCCGGGAGATGGTGGCCTGGGTGCTGTTGATCCCCCGCTCCTGGAGCTTGGCCAGCAGCTGCTCCTGGGTCTCAATATTCTCCTGGGAGATAATCTCCAAAATCATGGCCTGACGGTTATTTTTCATCATTCAGCCCTCCCGGCAGCATTTTCTGGGCAAAGATCTCACAAAAACTCCGCTCCGACAGGCGGGCCAGCTTGGTCACATGCTTGCTCCGCCGCACCACCACCTTGTCGTCGGACCGCAGGGCAAAGGGACGGCTTTCATCTACAAAGAGGTAGACCGGCTTCCTGCCGTTGCGCTCCAGCTCCACCGTCAGTGTGTGCTCCGGCGACAGAACGTAGGAGGAAAACCGCATATTGTGGGTACAAATCGGACAAACCACCATGGTCTGGGCCTCCGGCTCCACCACTGGCCCGCCGGCCGACAGAGAGTAGGCCGTGGAGCCCGTGGGCGTGGCGATGATGACGCCGTCTCCGGCGATGTCCGTCAGATGCCGCCCGTCGGAGGAAATCTTCAGGTGGATGACGTGGGAGATGGGGCCCTCCCGGATCACAGCATCGTTGAGCCCCAGATTGGTAAAGATCTGCCGGCCCTCTCGGAGGACCGCTACGTCCAGCATCATCCGCTGTTCCACGGCAAATTCCCATCGCTCCAGCTTCCGCAAGGCCTCCAGCTCTCCGGCCTCCAGCTCCGCCACGAATCCAAGGCCCCCCATGTTGATGCCAAGAACCGGAATCTTGTTCAATGCCACCAGCTTGGCCAGGTGAAGAATCGTGCCGTCTCCGCCAAAGGTGATCAGCAGATCCGCATCCTTCAACTCCTGGAGCAATGGACGGACCTCATAACCGGCAAAAAGCCCCGGACGCTGGTCTTTAAAGGGAGAACACACCACTGTCCGAAAGCCCAGTTCCCGCAGGATCTTCTCGGCGGCCCTGGTGACCGTCATGCCCTGATCCCGGTTGGGATTGGGACACAGGATAATCTTCTTGCTGTTCATTGGCTGTTCCCCTCTCCGCGCTCTCGCAAAACCTGATGGGACTCCGCCACCAGCGCCTCCAGATCAAACTCCACAGGCGCCCATGGCCCTTTCTCCAGATAGCCCAGATACTCAATGTTCCCCTCCGGGCCTCGGATGGGAGAATAGGTCAGTCCCAGGACAGCAAATCCGGCATCCCGGGCGTGTTCCAAGAACTGTTCCAGAACCTCCCGGTGTACCGCCGGGTCCCGGACCACGCCCTTTTTGCCCACCTTCTCCCGTCCGGCCTCAAACTGTGGCTTGATCAAAGCGGCCGTATTTCCGCCATCTCTCAGCAGGGCGCACAGGGGCGGCAGAATCAGCTTGAGGGAGATGAAGCTCACATCTATGGAGGCGAAGTCCAGCGCCTCCGGAATCTGTTCCCGGGTGAGGTACCGGGCGTTGGTCCGCTCCAAGCAGACTACCCGTTCATCACTTCGCAGCTTCCAGGCCAGCTGACCGTAACCTACATCCACGGCATAGACCTTGGCCGCGCCGTTTTGCAGCATGCAATCCGTAAACCCGCCGGTGGAGGCGCCGATGTCGGCGCAGACCGCTCCCTCCAGGGTGATGGGAAAGGAGGCCATAGCCTTCTCCAGCTTCAACCCGCCCCGGCTGACATATTGCAGGGTATTTCCCCGAATTTCGATCTCCGCGTCATTTGAAACGGTGGCGCCGGGCTTGTCCACCCGCCGGCCGTCTGCGAACACCGACCCGCTCATGATGATGGCCTGGGCCCGTTGGCGGCTCTCCTGGAGGCCACGCTCCACCAGCAGCACATCCAGCCGCGTCTTATTCCCCATGGCCCACCGCCTCCCATACTGCCGCCGCAATACCGGCGCCGTCCAGCCCAAAGCTGTGCTCCAGCTCCAGGACAGATCCCTCCGGGGCAAACGTCTTTCCAAGATTCTTTAAGATCAGTTTTCCCGGAGCCCTGCCATACTCGGCCAGAATGGCGGCAACCCGCTGGCCGACACAGCCGGCCCCAAAGGCATCCTCCGGCACCGCGAGAACCTCCCCGCCATGGAACCAGGGGCTCAAAAGCCCTATGTCCAGGGGTGCGATCCGGTTCAGCTTCAATACCCTGGCCTCAATGTTTCGCTCCCGATGCAGGATCTCCGCTGCCGTCAGTACGTGATCCGTCATGGGGCCATAGGCCAGCAGCGTCACGCCGCTCCCCTGCCGGAGGCAGACCACGGGCTCTGCCGAGGCGTCCTCACGAAAGGCTCCCTCGCCGCCCCGGGGATAGCGCACCGCCACAGGGCCTTTTATCTCAAAAAGCGCCTGCCGCAGCATAGACCGCAGCTCCGCAAAGTTGGCTGGGCACAGAACGGAAAAACCAGGAATCTCAGATAAAAACAGGGTGTCGAAGCAGCCCTGGTGTGTCTCGCCGTCAGGTCCTACCAACCCCGCCCGGTCCACGCCTAACACCACATGAAGGTTTTGAAGAGCCACATCGTGGATCAGCATATCGTAGCCCCGCTGCAAAAAGGTGGAGTAGACCGCCAGTACAGGGATCATCCCCTGTTTGGAGAGGCCCGCCGCCATGGCCACCGCATGCCCCTCAGCGATACCGACGTCAAAAAAACGCCGTGGAAACTCCTTCGCAAATCCGGAGAGCCCCGTACCGTCCGCCATAGCCGCGGTGACGGCGCAAATCCGGCTGTCCTCCCTGGCCAGTTCTGTGAGGGTCTTGCCGAATACGGCGGAAAAGCTCTCCCCTCCCGTCTTTTTCAAAAGTCCGGTGAGGGAGTCAAAGGGGGAAACGCCGTGGAACTTGCTGGGGTTCCGCTCCGCGAAGGAATACCCCTTCCCCTTGACGGTATGCACGTGGACCAGCACCGGGCCGTGGAGCTCCCTGGCCCACTCAAGCACATGGCACAGACGGTCCAAGTCGTGGCCGTCGATGGGACCCAGATACGTGAATCCCATGTCCTCAAACAGCGTACTGCTGGGCCAGAGAACCCGCTTCAAAGAGGTCTTGACTCTGTGGTTGAACCGGTAGATCCGGCTCTTCTCCGGATACGCCCCAAAGAGCTGCCGGTAGAATTTTTTAAAATGGTAATAGGCCGGTTTGCTCCGCAGACGGCTCAAATGCTGGGATAATCCCCCCACATTGGGGTCAATGGACATTCCGTTGTCATTGAGGATCACCACCAGCGGCTCCCCGGAGGCCCCGGCGTCATTGAGCCCCTCATAGGAAAGGCCACCGGTAAGGGCGCCGTCTCCAATCAGCGCCAGTACGCTGTAATCCGCATTCTGTAAAGTTCTAGCCCTTGCCATTCCTAGAGCCACAGAGACAGAGTTGGAAGCGTGTCCGGCAATAAAGGCGTCATGTTCGCTCTCCCTGGGCTTTGGAAAACCGGAGAGGCCGCCGAACTGCCGCAGAGTGGAGAACTGGTCCCACCGCCCTGTGAGCGCCTTGTGGACATAGCATTGATGTCCAACGTCAAATACCAGCCGGTCGGCGCTGGTGTCGAACACCCGGTGGATCGCCACCGTCAGTTCCACCGCCCCCAGGTTGGATGCCAGGTGCCCTCCGGTCTCTGAGACGCTCTTGACAAGAAACTCCCTCAGCTCCTGACAGAGCTGGGGGAGCTGTCCTTCTGGCAGAGCTCTGACATCGGCTGGGGAATGGATAGATTCCAACAGCATAGTTTCTCCTCTCACAAGTGGAACAGATTCAAAAACCGCCCGGCCCAATAGACCACCTGGGTGCTTTTCTTAATAGCCACGGTCTTGCCCAGGGCCTTGCCGCCGATGGTCATACCGGAGATCAGCGCCGTCACACCGACAGAGATCAGCACAGACCCCAGGCTCAACGCCTGCTGGAGCTGGGTCACGATCACCGCCCCTGTGGCGCCGCTGACGATGCCGCAAATATCCCCTACCACATCGTTGCAGACGCTGGAGACCCTTTCCGCGTTCCTCAGAAGCATCAGGGATTGCTTCGCTCCCTTTTCTTTGTGGGCGGCCATGGCGTGGAAGGGCCTCGGATCCGCCGAGGTCACAGCCACGCCGATGATGTCAAACAAGATGCCAAGGCCAATAAAAATCACCAGCATCAAAAGAGCGGCAGCCACCCCCGCGCCGCTCAGCATCGACTCCGACGCCAAACTCAGCACGGCCGACAGGGCCACCGCCATCAAAAAGACTGTAAGCGCCCAGCGGTACTGGGCGGATGGTCCGCTCTTCTTCTTTCCCTTTTTCGCCAAGAGATCCTCCCTGCCGTCCCGTGGGGACGGCTCACAGATAAATCATATGCTAAGACGGCGGCGGCAAAAAAGGTAAATCTTACGGCTTAGGTACGGGTTGGATTTCCCCGGAACGCACCTCTCGTTGCCGATGGAGGCGGTTCCCCTTTCAGCGATCCGGCGCGGCGTCGCCCGTCCGCACTACCCGACTGCCACTTAGTCCGCACTGCAATCCCTTTTCTGCCTCGCGAGAACAGCCTAGGTGATTTCCACCACAGTCTGTCCGCTTCTTTAGCCTCTTTTGCAGACCGGGTTTCAAAGGGCGATCACGGAACCTCCCTGGCCGGGGACGTTTCGTGTAGTTCCCTGATCCACCCGCCCCACGTCAAGGCAGGCTACGGCTGCACACAGCGTTACGGCCCCGAGGGACCGATGCACCGCATTGCAGGTTCACAATCTGTTTCGTACGCGGGCCGAAAATACCACAATGGGAGTACGTCCGCGCACAAGAACAGGTCTCCACGGAAACAGGGTCGGATAAACCATGCCATTGGAAAACGCCCTGAGTCCGCAAGCGCGTAATAAACCGCGCTTCCCCCCAGCACCCACCCAAAACTGGGCGTATCAAGCAGGCACCACGGGTTTCATCGATGTGCCCTTCAGAGGATTTTTAGGCCCTCCCTAGGAAACGGCAGATCTGACTAGAATACTGCGCCGCCGCTTAGCGTTAACCAGTATAGCACAGCTCCAATAAATATACAATATATTCCGTATACACAAAGTGTAAATTTTTTTCCAGTCAGAAGGTCCGGACCGCCATGCTGTCGGCCAGCGCCTCCAAAAACGCGGTGCCGCCCTGCCACGTCCCCTGGGACAGCGCCGCCTTGGCCCTGGCGGTGTAGTCCAGAACCCGGGCCTCGCAGTCCTTCAGGCCCAAAAGGGTCACATAGGTTGTCTTGCCGTTGGAGGCGTCGGAGCCGATGGGTTTGCCGAAGACCCCGGCGTCACCCATGACATCCAGCATATCGTCCCGGATCTGGAAGGCCAGACCTAAGTTGGTGGCGTAGTCCCGGGCGGCGTCCATGCAGCGCTCCTCCACCGCCCGGCGGCCCATGGAGGCCGCCACGCCCATCATACAGGCGGCCCGCAGCAGCGCCCCGGTCTTCTTGTCGTTGATGGCGGTGAGCTCCGCCTCCGTGTGAGGCTGTCCGCCGCCCAGGGTATCCCAGTACTGTCCGCCGCACATGCCCTGGAAACCGGCGGCCTCCGCCAGGATCTCCGCCGCCAGGGCCCTGTACAGCTGCCCGCCGTGCCGCCAGGTTCCTTCAGCGGAGAGAACCGTCTGAAACGCCGCCGCCTGGAGGGCGTCCCCGGCCAGGGTGGCCGCGCACTCTCCGAATTTGATATGACAGGTGGGCTTGCCCCGGCGGAGGTCGTCGTTGTCCATACAGGGCAGATCGTCGTGGATCAGGGAGTAGGTGTGGAGCATCTCCACGGCGCAGCCGAAATCAAGGGCCTCCTGAGAGGTTCCCCCCGCCGCCTCACAGAATTTCATGGTGAGGATGGGACGGACGCGCTTGCCCCCGGCCAGCAGGCTGTACCGCATGGCCTCCTCCAGTCCCCCGCCGGGGAAAAACTGCTGTAAACGGTCCTCCGCCAGCTGACGGGCCGCCTCCATCTCCTTGATGAAATCCATTCCCTCACTCCTCTCCGCTCTCAAAGGGCAGCTCTGACGGCGCGCCGTCGGGGCCCTTCATCAGCTTTACCACCTGCTGCTCCGCCTGGTCCAGCTGTCTGGAACAGGCGCCGATCAGCTTCGTTCCCTCCTCAAAGAGGGACAGGGTGTCCGCCAGGGGGGCGTCTCCCTTCTCCAGCAACGCCACGATCTCCTCCAGCCGCTGGAGCTGTTGTTCAAAAGTCGCTTTCTTCGCGCTCATCTCTTCCGCTCCTTTTCGTATACCTTGTCCACCACGCAGGAAAAACCGCCCTCTCCCAGCGTCACCGACACATGTTCCCCGGCGGATACATCTTTGCAGCTCTTCAAAACCACGCCGCTCTGGTTCCGGGCCATGGCGTAGCCCCGGCCCAGCACTTTTAAGGGACTCATGGCGTCCAGAGCCGCTGACAGCGCGGCGAACCGCTCCCGCTTCCGGGACACCAAAACCCCGGAGAGGTCTCCCAGCCGCCGCTGAACGTGGTCAAGCTCCATGCGCTTATCCTGCACACAGCTCAGTTGATCCGTCATCACCCGGCTGGAGCGCAGAGTCTCCAGCCGCTGCCGCAGAGTCTCCAGGCGTGCCGTCTCTCCCCGCTCCATCCGATCCCCCGCCTCCCGGAGCCACCGCCGCAGCTCCGTCTGGTCCGGCACGGCGATCTCCGCCGCGTTGGAGGGGGTGGAGGCTCTGGCGTCCGCCACAAAATCCGCAATGGTCACGTCCGGCTCGTGGCCCACGGCGGAGATCACCGGAGTCTCGCAGCCATAGATGGCCCGGGCCACCCGCTCGTCGTTGAAGGCCCACAGGTCCTCCATGGACCCGCCTCCCCGGCCGGTGATGATGACGTCGCCGATCTTCCACTTATCGGCGTACCGGATGGCGCCGGCAATCTCCGGCGGGGCCTCGGCCCCCTGGACCCGAACAGGCAGCAGAATCACCTTGGCCAGCGGATAACGCCGCTTGAGGATACGAATCATGTCGTGGACCGCCGCCCCGGCGGAGGAGGTGACAACGGCGATTTTCTCCGGATAGGGCGGCAGGGGCTTTTTGTGAGCGGGGTCAAAGAGGCCCTCTTCATAGAGGCGGGCCTTTAGCTGCTCAAAGGCCACCGCCAGATCTCCGGCTCCCTCCGGGGTCAGGGAGTCGCAGTAGAGCTGGTAGGCCCCGTCCCGGGGAAAGACGGAGATCCGCCCTGCGGCGATGACCTTCATGCCGTTCTCCGGCCGAAAGCGGAGCCTGGACGCCTGCCCCCGGAACATGACGCAGCGCAGAGCGCCCTCCGGGTCTTTCAGGGTGAAGTAGTGGTGCCCGGAGGGGTAGATTTTATAGTTGGAGAGCTCTCCGCGGACATAGATATTCTGGAGCATGGGCTCGTTGTCCAGAAGGAGCTTGACAAGCTGATTGGCTTCGCCTACGCCGAAAATGTGGTGTTCCATACTTACCTCTTGTCAATACTGGAGTTAGTCTGTACACGCCCTGACGGGCGGGGAGGGTTTCAGCCATTCCGATGGCTGGTCCAGTTTGCACCCCCCATTTTCTTTTCTCCTGGCGTGGAGAAAAGAAAACGGGCCGTGCACGGTCCAAAAGAAAAGAGATGCTTTTGGTGGTTGCGTAAACATCTCGCTTTGATTGAAGAGCATGCAGGAAACTTGATGCGCGGACGCATGGACTTCCCTCTATTCCCGCGCTTCGCGCCTGGCCAATCCCGTGCGGGGTGACACGTTATGCTATGGCAGGCAGCTGCAGAGGCCGCCGTCTCCAGCGGCCCCTTCCCTCCCGGAACTATCTCTCGTCAGTGCGGCCCGCCAGATAGTCCAAGGTCACGCCGAAGTGATCCGCCAGGGCACAGAGATTCTCAAAACCGGGATAATTTTCTCCCGCTTCAAATCTTTGGTACTGCCGCTCTGTAACTTCGATTGCCTCTGCGATTTGCACTTGAGTTTCCTTTTTTTCTTTCCTTAGCTCTCGCAATCTTTTTTGAAATTCCATAGCAACTCCTTGACACGATGGATTCTGCGTGCTATAATCACAATAGAACACGACGTATTCGTCGTTTCATTGAAAGGTGGTACATATGTCCGACTTCATGCTCTGGCTCTATGCCAACTACATTCGTCCGCAGCTGGATTCCGCCCCGCGGGGCGACTGTGCGTTTCACTTCGACCTGCTGCACAACGAACTGCCGCCCTGCACCCGCGCCTCGCTGGACAAGTGCCTGGAATTTACCGCAGCCCACGCCTTTTTGCTGGGACTGCGCACCGGGGCGGGCCTGTCCTCTGCCGCGCGGTAGGTATTTACCCATACGGAAACAAGGCAGAGCCGGACATGGAGGCCTTCCATGCCCGCTCTGCCTCTTTTTCATTTATTCCGTGATCTCCTGCCGGACAAAGCTCCCCAGAATGCCGTTGATGAACTTCACCGTCTCCGGCGTCTCGTACTTCTTGGCAATCTCCACCGCCTCGTTGATAGCGGCGCCGTTGGGGATGTCCTGCATATACAGGATCTCATACATGGCCACCCGCATAATGGCGGAGGCCACCAGAGGGATGCGGGCGAACTTCCAGCCCTTGGCGTACTTTCCAATATAGCCGTCCAGCTCCGCCCCGTGCTCGTCTACGCCCTTCACCAACCGGCGGATATAGCCCGCCTGCATGGCGTCCGGGGCCTCGGCGTAAAGGGCGTCCTCCTCCGCCAGGGCCGCGAAGGACTCCGCCGTCAGCCGCTGGCCCAGCAGATCGTCCACGGTCTTGTCGGTGAAGCTCAGTTCATAGGAGAGGTGGATGGCGATCTCCCGCGCGGTGTTCCGTACCATACTCTCTTTTCCTTTTCTCTCTTTCCTCAGTTCAGCGTCACACCGCCCACGTGGATGTTGACCTTCTCCACGGCGCAGCCGGTCATGGCCTCCACGGAGGACATCACCGCCTTCTGAGCGTTCTCCGCCACCTCAGGGATGGGATGCCCGTACTCCACCGTCAGGTACAGGTCCAGCGTCAGCGCCGCGCCGGTGGCATCGATCTTCACGCCCTTGGCACTCTTCTGGGCGTTCTTACGGTTGTTCATGAGGTCGGTGACGCTGTTGCCCATGGCGGTCATCATGCCGGACACGCCCTCCACCTCCCGCACGGCACCTACGGCAATGGAGGCGATGACCTCCTCCGAGATGTTGATGCTCCCGTTTTCCTCCGGCAGCGTCATGTATTCCCTGCTCTCGCCCATGTTGACTCTCCTTAACTCGTAATATCATCGGTATCGTAAAGAGTAGCGATATTTCCGAGTTGTTATTGTACCACATCCCGCAGGAAAATACAACCTCTAATTTGCGGCCATAATCTTGATGCCGGCGGCTCCGTAGCCGGTCTCCGACATGGCGATGTCCGTGATCTTGGCCACATCCTCCCCCGTCAGCTCCCGCTCGCCGGTGGAGACCACCACGCTGATGCTGTCCTCCCCCATGAAGGCCACGCAGTCGGCATACCCCTTGGCGGTGACCAGATTCTCAATCTGGGCCTCCTTCAGCGTGAAGGACGCCAGCGCCTGAATCCCCTCCGAGGCCTCGTTGGCCACGGCGGTGTCGGCGTTCTCCTGCGCCGCCGCCTCCTGGAGCAGGGTGATGGCACTGTCCCGGGCCTGCTGCCGGGTGAGACGGGCGGAGGCAAAGTAGTCCGAGCCGGTGTAGACTCCAGTCTCGTCTTCCGGCGCCGCAGCGGGGGCGTCCTCGCCGTCCTCGGTGCCGGAGACCAGGGCCGCCTCTCCCAAAATCTTTGTCCCGGCGTCCCGCGCGCCCTCCTGGGCCTCCTGTCCGGCGTACTTCCAGTTCAGCGCCGCCGCGGCGCATACCAGCACCGCCATCGTCACCACCACCGCGTTTCGTTTCAGTCTTGCGCTCATAGGTCCTTTCCTCCTCCATATAATTACTGCCATTTTGCCACTGTGACGCGGTCTGATGTGAGGCCGGTCAAAGCCGCTACGGCCTCCGTCACCGCCAGGCGCACCTCCGCCCGGTCCCCTCCCTGGCACACCACCAGAGCCCCCCGGTACGTGGGATACGTCTGCCGGACTGTCACCGTCTCCGCTCCGTTTCCCCCCTTGACCAGCACGGTCTCGGAGCGCCTGGAGTAGTCCTCCGGCGAGGAGGTGGGGCCGCTGTACTCCAGCTCCGTGTCCTGAGCCAGCTGCCGCTCCCCGTCGGACTCCACCGTCAGCAGCACCCGCACCTGCCCTACGCCGCTGACGGTGCTCAAAATATCCTCCAGCTGCGCCTGGAGATCCGGTAGCTCCGGTTTTTCCTGCCCAACGGAGAACCCGCCGCCGGGGCCGCTCCCCCCACTCGGCCATAGCAGCAGCCCTGCGCCGATCAGCGCCACCAGGGCCGCGTATTTGTACCTGTCCCATATCTTTCGCACTCCTTCAGCTTTCAGTTTCATGCCAAACCTGCCTCTCCCGCGGGATGCCCAGCTCCCGCTCCATGTAGGCCGCCAGCTCCTCCGACCAGGCGCCTTTGATCTCCGCCGCCCAAGGAAGGGGCACGCCCTCCGCCCCGGTCTCCGTCTCCACCTGAACCGAGAGGGAGAGTCCAAGCCAGGCGGCTTTGTCCAATATATATGCTTCTGTCTGTGAAGCTATGACCAAGGCCAGCTCCTCCTCTCTGGCCGCTTCCAGTTCCATTCGCCGTTCCTCCACCGCCTGACCGTACGCGTCCAAGTCCAGCTCCAGGCGGCTCAGGTCCGTTCGCAGCACCGGCTGGAGCAGGGCCGCCAGCAGAGCGAGTCCCCCGGTGAAGGCGGCGATCTTCCGGATATTCCCCTCCGGGATGAGGGTCTGGGCCACTGTCAGCAGCAGCGTCACCGCCACCACCGACGTCAGCCACTCCCGCACCGCGGCGATCATGGCGTCACCGCCGCCACGGAGGACAGCACCGAGATCAGCAGCAAAAAGGCGCAGCTGCCTGTCATTCCCAGCACCAGCCCAAAGGCGCCGCCCAGGCCGTCAATGAGCTTGCAGAGGCTGGGGGCGCCCACTGTGGCCGCCAGAAGGGCGGTGAGCTTGTACAGCAGGTACTGAACCCCCAGCTGTAAAAACGGATGGGCGCAGGCCGCCAAAATTCCCAACATCCCGAAGACACCGATGGTGTTTTTCAGCATCCCCGCCCCTGCCAGCACGGTCTCCGTCGCCTCGGAGAGGATACTTCCCACCACCGGGACTACGCCGCTGATGGCGGCCTTGGCCACTTTCAGCGCCGCGGCGTCCGCCGAGCCGGAGACCACCCGCACCACGGAGAGGTACACTGTAAAGGCCAGCAGCACTGTGGTCAGAATCCAGATGACCACCTTTTTCAGGGCCTCCGCCAGAGCCCCCAGCCGGTTCTCCGGCAGCATGGCGGAGGAGGCCAGCGCGCCGACGTATAAGTAGACCAGAGGCATCAGCAGCCGGTCGATCAGACTGATGAGCATGTCCGCCAGAAACACCGTGCTGACCTGCTGCATGGTGGCAGAGGTCACCGCGCCGGAGGCCGCCGCTGCCGCCGCCAGCGTGGGCAGCAGAACCTTAGAAAAGGTAGACAGCTCCTGGATGGTCCTGGCCCCCAGGCCCATCAGGGAGTCCAGACTCCCCGCCGTCAGCAGCGTCACGGACAGCGCTCCCACCATGGGGAGAAACAGCGTCACCTTTCCCCCGTCCACTCCCTGGTAGAATCCGTCCACCGCGCCGCACAGCACCACCGCCAGCAGCACCAGCGCCGCGCCCCGGACACGCTGGCGGAGAATGGTTCCAACTTCCTGGCCCATCCGCTCCAAAATGGCGCTGATTCCGGAGGAGAACCCCTCCGCTCCGGAGACGTCCACCTGCTCCAGCAGCGCTCCCGCGGTCTCCGGCAGGGCGTCCTCCAGATCCCGGGGAAGCTCCGCCGCCCGGGAGTGGACGGTCAGCAGACCCATAGTCAAAATTAAAAATATCAGTTTTTTCATCGCGTCAGCTCCAGCAGCAGAGCCAGTACCGCCCGCAGCAGCGGCAGGGACACCAGCAGCGCGCACACCGTTCCGGCCGTCTCCACCGCTGAGGCGAGGGCCGACTCCCCCGCGTCCCGGCAGAGGCTGCCGCCAGCCTTTACCACCAAGGCGATCCCTACCGTTTTGTACAGCGGGATGAAGAGATCTTCCGAGAGGCCACTGGCGGCTCCAATTTCCCGGAGAAATTCCATCAGCTCCCCCAGCGCTCCCATCAGGAACAGCAGCACCGCCGCCACGGCGGCCAGGGCCAGCAGCAGCGCCAGCTCCGGGCTTCCCTTTTTCAGCACCAGCGCCAGCAGCGCCCCCACCACACAGAGCCCGGTCACCTGAAAGACCTGCTCCATGCCTAAAAGTTGAACAGCGTCTTGATCAGGTCAAACAGGTCGCTGATCTCCTGCACCATGATCATCAACACCACCACCAGCCCTGCCAGGGTGGTCATCATGGCCTGCTCCTCCCGGCCGGAGCGTACCAGCAGCTGGTTCAGCACCGCCACCAGGATTCCAATGGCCGCGATTTTAAAAATCAAATCCACATCCATACCGTGCAATCCTCAAATCAGTAAAATCACCAGCAGCGCCGCACCGGACAGGCACAGCGCCGTGGCCCGTTTGGCCTCTTCCGGCTGACGGCGGGTCTGTTCCTCCGCATCCTGCGCCATAGAATATATGACAAGTGAAATCACTTTGCATATATTTTCCTCGTCTCCATGAAGGCTGTCCCCCAGCTCCGCCAGCGCGGCGGCGGAGACGCCGGACAGCGACAGTGCCTCCGCCGCTCCGCGCCATGTCTGTCCTAGGTCCTCTCCCCGCCGGGCGGCGGCAGACACCGCCAGAAAGAATTCCTCCGCATCCCGTCCGCAGCCCTGGGACAACCGCTCCAGCAGGAGAGGCAGAGGCGTTCGGGCCATGCGGATCTCCTCTGCCATCCGCCGCAGGGCCCACAGCAGATCCGACAGCGTGTCCATCTCCCGGCGGCGCTCCGCCATCTGAACGTATCGGGCCAATATCCCGCCGCCCAGGACACAGGCGCTTCCCAGAAGTTTTAGCATAAAAGCTCCTCCACCTGGTAGAACCGCCCCGCCTCTGTGGGCACCACCCGCACCGCCAGGCCGAACACCCTGTCCGCCAGTAATTGGGCATAGAGCGGCTTTTGCCGCAGCTCCTCTACTCCGGCGGCGTGGATCGTGGCCAGCAGCCGCACACCGCAGCCGGCGGCCATAGCGGCAGCCCGCAGGTCCTCTCGGACTGTGATCTCATCCACCGCGATGATCTGTGGATTCATGGCCCGCAGGACGATGGGGATTCCCAAAGCCTTGGGGCAGGCGTCCAACACATCGGTGTGGGTCCCCACGTTCATCTGAGGCTCTCCCCGGTACATCACAGCTACCTCTCCCCGCTCGTCAATGAGGGATACCCGCCGGGGACCGTACTCCCCCACACCATCCGACAGCCGCCGCACCAGATCCCGCAGCAGCGTGGTCTTCCCACCCCCCGGCGGAGAGAGGATTAGAGTACTGACAAACTCCCCATTCCGAAACAGCCCCGGGGCCACGCCATCGGCGATCCCGATCTTTTCCCGGGCGATGCGAACCACCGCCGAGGAGAAGTTTTTTAGATTTGTATTGATCCCGTCCTTCATCACTGCTGTGCCGCAGAGCCCTACCCGAAAGCCCCCCCGGACGGAAAGATACCCCTCCCGCAGCGTTTCCGCCGCGGCGTAACGGGAGAACTCTGTGGCGAGGTCGCACAGCGCCTCCAGCTCCTCCGGCTCCACATGGACCTCCAAAGGTACCTCTCCTGTGGGCAGAAGCACAGTCATGGGTTGTCCTGCCCGGAGGCGAAATTCCTCCGCCAGCGCTTTTCGCGCCTCCGGCAGGGCCATGGCTGCTTTTCGCAGACGAACAGGCAGACAGGCCGCCGCATCCTCATAACGCAGAATATTTAAATCCTTTTGCAAGGGACCTCCCCCCTTTCCGATTGCTACAATCTATGTAGGGTTGTCCTCCGATATGCTACTTTTGCTGATCTTGAAAAAATTGAGGCAAAACGGAAAGCGCGCTTGACATTGTTTTTAGAGTATGGTATTATAATTCGGAAAGCAAGCTTTCCGTTTTCCATGCAGAGAGGAGTGATTCCATGAAAAACCGGCTGGAAGAACTGCGGAAGGCCCGGGGGCTCCGGCAGGAGGAGCTGGCGGACGCGCTGGAGGTCTCCCGCCAAACCATTGGCTCTCTGGAGAACGGGCGGTACAATCCCTCCATTCTGCTGGCGTTCAAAATCGCTCGATATTTTGGGATGTCCATTGAGGAGATATTTATCTATGAGGAGGAGATCAAATGAGACAGAAAAAGACATTATATATGGTTTTAATGGCCGTTGGCGCGATTTTGCTGCTGGGGGCGTTTACGGCCTGGAAGCTCTCCGCCCCGGACAAAATCGGCGGGATGCTCACCGGCTTAGGCTCCGGTCTGCTTGCCATGGGATTTGCCAACTGGAAAATACTGCGGTGGGAGGAGAAGGACCCTGTCCAGATGCGGCGGGACGAGATCGCTGCCAGCGACGAGCGGACCGTGGCCATCCGCCGCCGGGCTCAGGCGGTCTCCGGCGAGGTGCTACAGTGGGGCGTCATGGTCGCAGCCTGGCTCTCCATTGGCTTGGGCGCACCGCTGTGGATCACGCTGGCGGCGGTGGGGGTGTTTCTCGCCAAGAGTGTTCTGGAGCTGTGCCTGATGGCCCGCTACCAGCGGGAGATGTGAACTGAGGCCGCCCATTCGGGCGGCCTCTCCGGTTTCTCAGTTGCTGCAGCAGCTGCAAAAGCTCTTGGTGTCCTCGTAATTCTCCGGCATCCGCACGGTGTTGGGCGGGAAAAACTCCCCCACCGGGAAAGAGATGTTCCGGAAGATGCAGCAGGGGTCCTCCTTATCGCTGCCGCAGGAGCACTCCTTGTCGGGCATGCAGTAGTCGTACACGGGCACCAGCAGCTGAGAGTCCCGCTCCAGGCGCACGATAGAGAACTGACCCAGCGTGACATAGATCCTGCGGGAGTCGTCCCCGCTGGAGAGCTCGCAGTCGAAGAAGCTGTTGACAAAAGACGGCACCTCGCACAGGTCGCAGTCGCAGTCCCGCTTGCCGCAGCAGTCCATCACCCGGGCGTCCAGCACGATGGGATCTACGGCCTCCACCACGGCGATGGGAGCGTTGGCCCGCTTCACCATCTGGGCGTCGGGGCCGCCGGTGCACATCTGGGAGGAGAAGATCTTGGCGTTCCCCTCGCTGCCGAACAGGATTACCCGCTTGTCAAACACGCACAACCCCTCCACGGTGACAGGGGCCGGGCAGCTGAGGTAGGCCTGCAGGGTCACGGAGTAGAAAAAGCGCATATCCACGGTGTAGAAACCCCGGTTGAAGCTGACGGGCTCTACATCCACATAGGTATAGAGCAGCTTTGCGGAGCCGCCCTTGACGGACAGGGCACGGTTAATGACATCCACATACTGCATCTTGGGATAGAAGCGCAGATCCTCAATGCAGTCCTTATCTCGGCAGGAATCGTAGATCTTCCTGGTATGGATGCAAACTGCCTCCCGGATGCCACCGAGATCCTCCACGGGACCGGGCATAACTTTCTCAGGCATTGCAATACCTCCTAATAAGTAGCTGGTGAAAGAAAATTTCTTTCAATCCAGTGTATGCCTCTGGAACCGGAGGGTGAAAAAAAGACGCGCCGGACCGGCGCGTCTTGGCAGAGCCTTATTCAAATGTCACCTTGCTGGTCTTTGGGCTGATGATACAGACGTAGCTGTTCCCCTGCCCCAGGGCCAGGAGCTTTCCATTCTCCAGCGTGTAGACGAAGGGGCTGTTTCGATCCGCCTTGCTCCACTGAATGGGCACAGATTTTCCGCCGCAGAAGAAGGTCCCTGCCCCCTCTCCGGTGAGCCGGACATTCAGCCGTCCCTCCGTGTCCCCGGAGATCACAGAGATGCCGGTTTCCAGCACCAACAGATTGGTGACAGCTACCTGTTCCCCGGTATCGCCGTCCACATACTCCTTGCCGTACTGCCCCACCAGGTATTTTCCCATTCCGGCGTTATAATCAAAGGTGCCGGTTTTGTAGGCGGAAAACCGTACCTCCACATGCTCCGCCGGGCTGCCGCCCGCCGGAGTCCCGTCCGGCACAAAGGCCTGGGGATAGACATATCCTCCCTCGTGCTCCGTACGGAGGCTCCCCATATCCAGATATGTCTGAATGTTCTCGCCGGAGGTCAGCAGACTGTGCTCATAGCCCTTGGTTTTCCGCCGCTCCTGGTCCCGCCAGAAGAGCTTCGCATCCTCGTCGCCTCGGACACCGTCCAGATTGTCCACGCCCCAGGCCGGGATGTCCCGGTAGGCCCCGGGACTGCCGCCGGCGTGGACGTACACTGCGTCCAGTCCAAGGGCCAGCTCCAGATAATAGGACCGGGCAGAGCGAATGCTCCCCAGATTTCCCACGTCCTCCAGAGACTGATAGACCCCCAGCATTCTGGTAATGCCGCCCTCAGCGGGCACCTCGTAGATGATGTCCGCCCGGGAAACACCCAACTGCGGCTGGGCGGCCTTCAGGTTATTGAGCATCACCGCTATGGGGCGGTTGCTCTCATACTCCGGTTCCATGGCCTCTCCCGTCAGTGGATTGGTACCAGCGGGGACATAGGGTTCCGGCTCCGGTTCGGGTTCTTCCGCGGGCGGAGGAATCACCGGCGGTTCCGGAGGCGCCGGAGGTTCTTTTCCGCAGCCTGTCAGGGCGCAGGTCATCCATATGGCTAAAAACAGGGCCAGCGCCCGCTCTCTCATAAACAATCGCCGCCTTTCCTATGCTGTCACAATCATACCAACCGCCGCCCAAGCCGTCAAGGCAAAATTCTACAAATTTCAGGAATTTTCCCCTATACAACCGGACCGGAAATGCGGTATACTGAAAGATAAGAATCAAACGATGACGGAGGTGCCGCCATGGCCGGCTTTATCCATGACAAGCTGGAGATCAAATTCCTAATCCTCTACATCGCCGCCAGAGTCATTGAACCCATCCCTTTTGACACGGTGTTGGACCTGGCCATGTGCGACGAAGGCGTGGATTATTTTGATTTCTCCGAGTGCCTGCGAGATCTTGTAAAGACAGAACACTTAACAGTTTCTGACAGCGGTATGTATTCCATTACGGAAAAGGGAAGCAGAAACAGCCACATTTGCGAATCCAGTCTTCCCTACTCCGTTCGCCTGCGGTGTGATAAGAATATCAGCGAATGCAACCGAACGCTCCGCCGCAAAAGTCAGGTACGGGCTTCCTGTGAAAAGCGGGCCAACGGGACCTACACGGTGCGGCTCTCCCTGGACGACGACATGGGCCGCCTGATGGATCTGAAATTGATGGCAGTTCGGGAGGATCTGGCAAATATTTTGATGGAGCGCTTCCGCCAGACCCCGGAGCGAACGTACAGCGAGATCATGAGTGTCCTGCTGGCGGAGGGACCGCCTGAATCCCATAAGAAATGACAAAACATGGACAAAACCGGCGCCGAGATTACTCTCAGCGCCGGTTTTCTTTATAGTGGATGAATGGTGCACTATATTGTCATTTTACCACAACATTCTCTGCTCCGAGGACTTCCCGAGCCTCTTTCAGCAGCGCTTTATGCAGAAGGGCCCGCGTTCCGTAGACCTTTCTGGTATCCGCCATCACCATTTTCACCTGAGTCTCCCCGGGAAACATGGTAAACACCAATTTCAAATGCTTTAGCTCCGGCGCGTCCAGACCGGAGAATTTCAGGTACAGAACCTCTCCCTTCTCCAGCTTGTCCGAGGGGGATTCCTCCGCCGGCGCAGCCGGCATACCGCCGGTGACAGTAGCCAGGGGATAGGCGCTGTCGCACATGATTTGGGGGGCCTTCTCATCCCGGACGGACAGCTTGCCCTTCACCACCACCGCCTGATTCTCCCGCAGATAGGCGCCGCAGAGGTCCAGCGTTCTGGAAAAGCACAGCATCTCCATGGAGGCGGTGTCATCCTCCACCGTTACGTAGGCCATCAGGCTGTTGTTCTTGGTAGTCTTGGTCTTGCTGGAAGTGATCACTCCGGCGATGACAATCCGCTGGTTGTCCGCAAACCGGGTGGGACCTCCCTCTTGCGCAAAGTCCGTCAGGATCGCGCCGATGGTGGGGGCGTTCAGCATCTGCACCTGCTTGCGGTATTGGTCCATGGGGTGCCCCGAGAGATATAGACCGGTGGTCTCCTTCTCCATGGTCATCAGCTGCTGGGCGGTGAACTCCGGGATGTCCGGCAGACGGACCCGCTTGGGCGCTGCCCCGCCGCCGGAGGTTCCCATGGAGAAAAAGTCCATCTGGCCCTCCACGTTGTCCCGCCGCTGGGCGGCGGCGGCATCCATAATCCCCTCGTAGACCTTCATCAGCTGGGATCGGCGGGCCCCTGTGCTGTCAAAAGCCCCGGAGCGGATTAAGTTCTCCACCGCCCGCTTGTTCATATCTGTGCCCTGCATTCGCTCACAGAAGTCGTGGAGGGAGTCAAACGGCCGTCCCACCCGCTCCCGCATCACCGCCTGAATAAAGCTCCGGCCAATGTTCTTGATGGCAACCAAGCCAAACCGGATGCCCCCCTCCTCTACGGTAAAGCAGTCGGCGGAGCGGTTGATGTCCGGCTGCAGCAGGGCGATGCCGCATTCCTTGCACTCGTTGATATACCCTGACACTTTGTCGGAGTTGTCCAGCACGGAGGTCAGAAGGGCCGCCATGTACTCCTTGGCATAGTGGCACTTGAACCAAGCCGTCTGATAGGCCACCACCGCGTAGCTGACGGCGTGGGCCTTGTTGAAGGCATACTCGGCGAAATCATAGATCTTGTCGTAGATCTGCTGGGCGGTTTTCTCGGAGATCCCGTGGGCCAGACATCCTGTAATGTTTCTCTCCTTGTCGCCGTGCAGGAAGGCCTCCCGCTCCTTTTCAATGTCTTTGACCTTCTTCTTGCTCATAGCCCGGCGCACCATATCCGCCTGCCCCAGGGAGTACCCCGCCAGCTCCTGAAAAATCTTGATAACCTGCTCCTGGTAGACGATACAGCCATAGGTGTTGGAGAGGATTGGCTCCAACAGCGCATGGTCATAGCGGACCTTCTCCGGATTTCTGGCGCACTCCAGGAATTGTGGGATGGAGTCCATGGGACCGGGACGGTACAGGGCGATAATGGCTGTAATATCTTCAATGCTGCGGGGCTTCAATCCCACACACACGCCGGTCATGCCGGCAGACTCCATCTGAAAAACGCCGGAGGTCTTTCCGGCGGAGAGCATCTCATAGGTCTCCGGATCTCCCTCAGGCACATCCTCCAGCCGGAAACCCGGCTGTTCCTCCTGGAGGATCTTCACCGCATCGTCCAATACTGTCAGATTCCGCAGCCCCAGAAAGTCCATCTTGAGGAGACCCAGCTCCTCCAAGGTGGTCATAACGTACTGGCAGACCACGGACTCGTCATTCTTCGCAAGGGGAACGTACTCGTAGACGGGCCGCCGGGTGATTACCACGCCTGCGGCGTGGGTGGAGGCGTGACGGGGCATTCCCTCCAAGGTTTTGGCGGTGTCAATGAGGCGCCTCACCCGCTCGTCTGTCTCGTACATCTCACGCAGGGAGCGGGACAGGCGCAGGGCCTCGTCCAGGGTGATATGGAGATTGTTAGGGCCGCTGGGCACCTGCTTGGCGATCTGATCCACATCGGCGTAGGGCAGGTTCATAACCCGGCCCACGTCCCGGATGACGCCCCGGGCGGCCATGGTACCAAACGTAACGATCTGGGCCACATGGTCGTCGCCGTACTTTCGGCGGACGTAGTCCACCACCTCACCCCTGCGGGTATCGCCAAAGTCCATGTCAATATCCGGCATACTCACCCGCTCCGGGTTCAGGAACCGCTCAAAGTACAGGTCATACTTCACCGGGTCAATGTCGGTGATGTAGAGGCAGTAGCTGACCATAGACCCCGCCGCGCTGCCCCGCCCGGGCCCCACGGGGATTCCGGCATCCCTGGCGAAGCGCACAAAATCGGAGACAATGAGGAAGTAGTCCGTGAAGCCCATCTTTTCAATCATGTTCTGCTCGTACTCCAGCTGTGCCCGGTGGCGGCCGTCCTCACCGTACCGGGCCTGATAGCCCTCGTCACAGAGCTTTTTGAGATAGGAAAAACTGTCGTATCCCGGGGGCAGCTGGAACTCCGGCAGATGGTATTTGCCGAAGGTAAACTCCAGATTGCACATCTCCGAGATCTTCGCTGTATTCTCCAGGGCCCCCTCATACTCCCCGAACAGGGCCTCCATCTCCGCCTCATCCCGGAGATAAAAGTTCTGGGGTTCATAGCGCATCCGGTTCTCATCGTCCAAGGTCTTGCCGGTCTGAATGCACAGCAGCACGTCATGGGCCTCAGCGTCCTCCTTGCGGAGGTAGTGCGCGTCGTTGGTGCAGACCAGGGGCAGCCCGGTCTCCTGGTGAATCCGCAGCAGGCTTCGGTTCACCACAGCCTGATCCCGAATGCCGTGATCCTGGAGCTCCAGGTAAAAACGGTCCGGCCCAAAGATTTCACTGAGCTCCAGGGCGTAGTTCTTCGCATTTTCATACTCGCCGTTCCGCAGACGCCGGGGAATTTCCCCCGCCAGACAGGCGGAGAGGGCGATCAATCCGCCGCTGTGACGCCTCAGCAGCTCCTGATCCACCCGGGGACGGTTGTAGAAGCCCTCTGTCCAAGCCATAGAGACCATGTAAGAGAGATTCCGGTACCCCTCTGCGTTCTCGCACAGCAGAACCAGGTGACGGCTTTCCGCGTCAAACTCGTGGATCTTGTCAAACCGGGTGCGGCCCTGGGGGGCGACATAAACCTCGCAGCCGATAATGGGCTTGATCCCCTCCGCCTTACAGGCCCGGTAAAAGTCAATGGCGCCGTACATAACCCCGTGGTCAGTGATGGCACAGGCGGTCTGCCCCATGGACTTTACGATCCCGGGCAGGTCCCGGATACGGCACGCGCCATCCAAAAGGCTGTACTCCGTATGAACATGCAGATGGACAAAGGACATATCACACCTCCTCAAAATATGTTTTTGAAATTCTAATATCTCACAAAAACCTGGATTTTTGAATGGGTCTCTCCATATCCAGGAAACCGCGAAGACCACGGCAAAAGGCAAGCGCTCTCTTCCCCACGGACCTCGACCGCGGACCGCAATGCCCTGAAACAGGACATTCAGCCGGCAGCGGACCCCGTCACAAGTCAGCTCGCTGCAAAACTGATAACGCTTATTCCACTCTCCCTCAATTGCTGTACAGTGTTTTCTCCTTACAGTTCTTCCGCCAACGCCATCAGCTTCCGCAAACGGTGATTCAGACAGGATTTGGTCACCGGCGGGTCCAGAATCAGCGCCAGCTCAGAGAGGGGCAGCTCCGGATTTTCCAGCCGCGTCTCTGCCGTCTGGCGCAGCTTGTCCGGCAGCTGGTCCAGTTTCCCCGCCGTCTGGAGTTTTCGGATGGTCTCCGCCTGTTTCTGGGCAGCCTCCACGGCCTTGTCCAGATTGGCTGTGTCACAGTTCAGCCGCCGGTTTACGCTGTTGCGCAGGTCCTTTTCCATCTTTGCGGACATCACCTGCATGGAGGCCACCGGCGCGCCGATAAAGGTCAAAAAGTCCTCAATCTGGTCACTCTGCTTGAAATAAGTCACAAAACTGCTGTTTCTGGCAATATTCTTTGGGGGATAGCCGCATTCCCGCAGCAATACTTCCAGCTCCCGGCTGGCCTGTAGGTGGGATGTAGTCAGCTCCAGATGGTATCGCTTCAACGGATCGATAGCGCTGCCTCCGGCGAAAAAGCATCCCCGCAGGAAAGCTCCCCGGCAGCAGCGCTCCTCCAGCAATCCAAAGTTGATGTGCAGCACCAGGTTCTGCAGCGGGTCATAGCCCAGCAGGTTGATGATCCGGTCCAGCTTCTTCCGCTCTGTGATCTGGAAGACCATCTTCCCCTGCCCCTCCTCAATCCGCTCCGGTCTCCGGTCAAACTGGAGGCTGAATGCCCGCTGAAACAGCCTGGGGAGCCGCTCCGCGAAGTTGGGATTCTCCGTGATGATCCGTACCTCAGCGGAGTTGAAGGTATTGCAGTACAGCAGAATTCCATAGGCCTCCGCCCGGGCGCAGCACAGCTTCTGAATTGGCAGTTTACATAATTCATTTTTGGTGTCGTAGGAAAAGGACATCCGTCAGCCTCCATTTTTCGCGGCCATTCCGATGGGTCTCTAAAAACCGTTTTCAGCTTATTCCTCTTCTGTACCGCAGGAACACAGGGGCAGAAACGCTGCCGGAATCCATCTCCGCCTCTGCTTCCGCCTACTAGAGTTTCCCTCTCTTCTCCACCTGATACTTGTCGCTTATATAGTTTCCCGCGATGCGGACGCTCCGCTCGGCATGGAGCAGAATCAACTCCCGCGCCAGGTGAATGGGATGGTGGCGGACGTAACCGTCCTCCACCGTGGCGATGGGGCGGCTGACCACCTCTACTCCCAGGGCGGCGCAGGCCTCCGTATCCCCCCGCAGCGCCTCCGCCCCCTCCTCCGCATACCGGGCGGCCACGCCTTTGGGAATGGGGGAGGAATTACACAGGCACAGGTCCACCAGCCCCGGAGCGGAGTGGTGGAATACCGCCGCGATATGGTCGGAGACCGTGTACCCCTCCGTCTCCCCCTCCTGGGTCATGACGTTGGCCACATAGATTTTTAGCGCCTTGGACGCCTGGATGGTCTCCACAATGCCGTCCACCAGGAGATTGGGAATGATACTGGTGTACAGGCTCCCGGGTCCCAGCACGATCATGTCCGCCCGGCGCAGTGCAGTCAGGGCATCCGCCAGGGCCTTTGGGTGCTCTGGAATGAGCCGCACCTGCCTGATACGGCAGTCCTCCCGCTTCTTACAGTAGAAGATCTTGGACTCCCCCACCACACTGGCGCCGTTTTCAAACTCCGCCTCCAGCCGCACGTCCGCCGTGGTCACCGGCAGGACCCGGCCCGTGATGGCCAAAACCTCGCTCATGCGGCTCACCGCCGCGTCAAAGGAAGGTGAGATGCCGTTCAGAGCCGCCAGGAAGAGATTGCCAAAGCTCTGTCCAGCCAGGGACCCCTCGGAAAACCGGTACCGCATCAGCTGGCTCATCAGGGGCTCCGTGTTGGCCAGGGCCTCCATGCAGTTGCGGATGTCGCCGGGGGGCGGCATCCCCAGGTCCTGGCGCAGCATGCCGGACCCGCCGCCGTCGTCCGCCACCGTGACAATGGCGGCGATGTTCTCCGTATATTGTTTCAGGCCCCTCAGCATGGTGGACAGGCCGTGTCCGCCGCCGATGACGGCGACCCGCGGCCCATACTCCCTGGGGACCCGGTAGGATACTCTCTGTTCCATGGTCTCTCCTTCTACTTCCGCTCCTCCTGAACGCCCTGACGGCGCCAGGCCCGCACCTGCAAGGCCATCGCCGTGACGGACAGCAGGAGCCCGCCAATGAAAAGGGCCAGTTTCCCATAGAGATGGCTGGGAGCCCACATCAGCAGGATACTCGCGGTGACCAGCAGGGCCAGCCCCAGGAGGGCGAAGCCCAAAAGTGTCTTCTTCCAATGCACCATGAGAGATTTCTCCCCCCTCTCCAATGTCAGCCGCTCCCCCGGGACGCGGACGCTATCCGCCCCGGCCCATATCCCGGTGGTTCTCCGTCACCTGATAGCCCTGCTGCCGGATAAACTCCGCCAGAGCGTGGGTCACAGCCACAGAGCGGTGGTGACCGCCTGTACAGCCCACGGCAATGACCAGCACCGCCTTGCCCTCCTCTGCGTACAGGGGCAGGGTGAATGCCATCAGCTCCTCCAGCCGCTGGAGATACCCCCGGGTCTGCTGGAAGCTGAACACATAGTCCGACACCTTGCTGTCCAGTCCGGTCTTGGGCCGCAGGTCCTCGATGTAGAAGGGATTGGGCATGAACCGCACATCCAGCACCACATCCGCCTCCATAGGCAGGCCGTACTTAAAGCCGAAAGACGTGACGCTGACCGCCATCCCGCCCTTCTCCGCCACGCCCCCAAAGAGACGTAGCAGCTCTCCCCGCAGCTTGGCGGTGGAGAGCCGGGAAGTGTCGATCACATAGTCCGCCCGCTGCCGCACCGGTTCCATGACCTCCCGTTCCCGGCGGACCGCATCCTCCAAAGAACCCGCCTGGCCGCTGAGGGGATGCCGGCGGCGGGTCTCCTTGTAGCGTTTGATGATGGTCTCCGGCGAGGCGTCCAAAAACAGCATCCGACAGCTGGACTCCATGGTTTTCAGCTGGTCCAGCACGTCGAAGAGCTCCGCGGGGGAGCTGCCGGTCCTCACATCGTACACCAGGGCCACCCGCTCATAGCGGCTGCTGGCCCCGGCACAGAACTCCGCGAATTTCAGGATCATGGCGGCGGGCATGTTGTCGATGATATAAAAGCCCACATCCTCCAGATAGGAGGCCGCCTTGCTCTTGCCCCCTCCGGAGAGGCCGGAGATGATCAAAACGTCCATATGCTCCCCCTCTCAGTCTCCAACAACTCATTCTCAGTCCAGAATACGAACCTCCGGCTCCAGGCGGACGCCGGTCTCCGCCAGCACCCGCTCCCGCACCTGGCGGATCAGCTCCAGCACATCGCCGGAGGAGGCTCCGCCCCGGTTGATGAGAAAACCCGCGTGCTTTTCGCTGACCTGGGCGCCGCCTACCGTCAGGCCTTTTAATCCGCATTGCTCAATCAGCGCCCCGGCATAGTGGCCCTCCGGCCGCTTGAAGGTACTTCCCGCGCTGGGGTACTCCAGAGGCTGTCTGGCCTTTCGCCTTGCCATCAGCTCCCGCATTTTCTCCCGGATCGCGGCGGGGTCCCCGGAGGTCAGACGAAACACCGCGTAAAGAAGCACCGCATCCGGGCAATCCGCAAGCAGGCTGTGCCGGTAGGAAAAGGCCATCTCCCCGCCGGGGATAAGACGGACTCCCTCCTCCGGCAACAGAACCGACACCTCCTGGATAACTTGACTCATCTCCCCGTCATAGGCCCCGGCGTTCATATAAACTGCGCCGCCCACCGTGCCGGGGATGCCGTGGGCAAATTCCAGGCCAGTCAGACTCCGCTTACAGGCGAACTCCGCCGCCTGGGCCAGCGTGACTCCAGCCTCCGCCAGAACCGTATCCGGCTCAGGCCCGGTCTCCACCCGGCGCAGGCCAGACGCGGCAATCACAAGGCGGTCCAGACCGTTGTCGGGAGCCAGGAGATTGGTGCCGTTGCCGATGACAATGGGCCGCGCCCCGCACTCCCGGGCAAAGGACGTCAGCAAGACCAGCTGCTCCCCATTCTCCGGAAAGGCCATCCGCCGGGCGGGGCCGCCGGTGCGGAAGGAGGTATGCCTCGCCATGGGCTCCTCCGCCGTGATCTTCACATCCGGCAGATAGTCCGCCGCCCACCTGTCAAGCTCTGTCACCCAGTCCATCCACGGGCCTCCTCATTCTCAAATTGTTTACATCGCGCGTCCCAGAAACGCGGCGCCGATGATGCCGGCGTCGTTTCCCAGCTCCGCCCGGAGAATTCTTGTGACCCGCCCGCCGTGGCTGGAAAAGCTCTCCCGGGCCACGATCTCCCGCAGGGGCTCCAGCAGCAGGCGCTCCGGCGCCGCCGCCACGCCGCCGCCAATGGCGATGACCTCCGGACGGATAACATTGATCAAACTGACGGCGCCGTCCGCCAAATCCTCCACATACTCCCGGCACACCTCCAGCGCGGCCTCGTCGCCCCGCTCCGCCGCCAGGAAGGCCGTCCGGCCCTCCACGCCGCCGTGCTGGCCGGCGATCTCATGGAGCAGGCTATCCGGTCGGCACTCCATGACCTCCTTTGTCAACCGGATCAAACCGGTGGCGGAGGCGTACCGCTCCCAGCAGCCGTAGCGGCCGCAGTTGCACAGTTCGCCGCCACGCCGCATCACGATATGCCCCGCCTCGCTGGAGACGGCGCCTCCCCGGAGCTTTCCGTTCAGGATCAGCCCCACGCCAATGCCGGTACCCAGGGTCATAACGGCGAAGTCCTCCGTTCCCCTGCCCGCGCCGCAAAAGAACTCCGCCACGGCGGCGCAGTCCGCGTCGTTTCCCAAGAGCAGCGGCAGGTCCAGATGCTGCCGGAACAACCGCTCCAGAGGCACATTCTCCATGGGGATGTTGGTGGTGAACAGCACGTTGCCGCCGGACACCGCCCCAGGCAGGCCGATGCCCACGTATTCCGCAGAGCCCCCCTCCTCCAAAACCGCCTGAGAGAGCTCCGCCAGCGTCCCGGCAAAGGCCTCCGGGCCCTGGAAGTCCATGGAAATCCGTTTGACCCGCAAAATATTTCCCTGGCCATCCACCAGGCCGGCCTTCAGATTTGTTCCACCCACGTCAATACCGATATACATATCTTATCCTCCGTTTATGCCTGTATCAACCGAGTTTTCCACTGCCCAGATCCGCCCGCTGGTCCACCCGGCGTGCCAGCTCCTCCGCCGCGTTGAAGCCCAAACGGCGCTGGCGGTTGTTCATGGCCGCCACCTCCACAATGCTGGCGAGGCTCCGTCCCGGGCGCACCGGGATAGTGACACAGGGCACCCGAACATCCAGAATGTCAATGAAATGGTCCTCAATCCCCAGGCGGTCGTAGAACTTGGTGTTGTCCCACTGCTCAAAGTTAACCACCAAGTCCAGCTGGGACTCATTTTTAATGGACCGGAGCCCAAAGAGCTGCCGCACGTCGATGACGCCGATGCCCCGCAGCTCGATGTAATGCCGGATGACCTCCGGCGCGGTGCCCATCAACCCGCCGGAGAACTTGCGCAGCTCCACCGCGTCGTCCGCCACCAGGCGGTGGCCCCGCATGATCAGCTCAATGGCCACCTCGCTCTTGCCGATTCCCGAGTCTCCAGTGATCATCACGCCCTCACCGTGGACGTCCAGCAACACGCCGTGGCGGGTAACGCAGGGCGCCATTACCCGGTTCAAAAGCTCAATGGTCTGGCTGGTGAAGTCCACAGTGGTCTCTTTTGTTCGCAGCAACGTCCGGCCATGGAATTGGGCGCTCTCCATACACTCCGGAAAACAGTCCAACTCCCGGGCGATGACCAGAGCTGGAATATCATACAGGAAAAAATCGTCAAAGCACTTCCGGCGCGCCTCCTCCGGCAGCCCCTTGAGGTACATGACCTCCGCCTTGCCGATCACTTGGAGGCGCATGGGATCAAAATAGTCGTAAAATCCCTGGAATTGCAGTCCGGGGCGGTTCACATCCGTGATCGTCAGTCGTGTGGAATCGTAATCCCTGCCCTTATTTAGAATCTCCAGATGAGATAAGCTTACAAATTCCGCCAGTTTCAATCCAGCGCTCATGACAAAGCCCTCCATTTCAGGTACGCGGTTCCCGCGCTGTTTCGCCCCGGCAAAAAAACGGGGCGAATCGTGAAAATTTCATTGCTTCATTATATATGAATTTCCCGGTTTTCGCAATACTTTCCAGTCATCCGCCGAAAAAATCCCGGTTTTTTCCGCCGCGGTCCGGGAGACCGCCGCCGGACAGGACCTCCGGGCATAAAAACAGCCGCCATCCGGCGGCTATTTCCACGCTAACAAAGCTGTTTTAAATCCTGAATCTCCGCTTCTGTTAAGTACCGCCACGCCCCACTAGGAAGCGCTCCCAACTCCAGAGTGTGCTCCCGCACCCGGCGCAGCCGCCGGACTGTCAGTTCGCAGACGGCACACATCCGCCGGACCTGCCGGTTCTTTCCCTCGTGAATGGTAACGGACAGCTCCGCCGTCTCTCCCGCGGTTTTCAGCACCGACACCTCAGCGGGACGAATGGCCTCGCCCTCCAGATCCCGCAGCGCGGACAGACGCTCCGCCGCGCCCTCCACCGCTCCGGAGACCGAGACGCGGTACGTCTTGGAGACCTGATGACTGGGATGGGTCATCCGCTGAGCCAGAGCCCCGTCGTTGGTCATCACCAGCAGCCCCTCAGAGTTCAGATCCAACCGGCCGACCGGATACACCCGGACGCCACAATCCCGCACCAGATCCGCCACCGTCCGGCGGCCTTTTTCGTCAGAGAGGGTCGTCACGTAGCCCCGGGGCTTGTTCAGCATCAGATAGACCGGCTCCGCCCTGGCTTCCAGACGGCAGCCGTCAACGAGTATCTCGTCCCTTTCCGGATCCGCCCGCTGCCCCAGTGACGCCGCGAGGCCGTTGACCGTCACCCGGCCGGCGGCGATATACCTCTCCGCCGCCCGCCGGGAACAAACCCCCGCGGCGGAGAGGAGCTTTTGCAGACGCTCTTCCATCTCTCACTCATCCTCACTCCGGCAATCCCGTTTTCAGCGTGCTCATGGCTGTCCCCAGCTCTGGCGGCACGGTCCTTCCGCACAGCAGATCCACCCGGCCAACCTCCGCGCCGTCCAGCGTAAACACCGCCTGTCCCACCGCTGTGCCGGCCAGCACCGGCGCGGCCAGAGGTTTGTCCAGCTCGATCCGGGTCTCCAGCCGCTCCCCCGCCCCAACGGGCCAGGCGAAGCCGGACGCCGCCGTCAGCGGCACCGTGTCCGATCTTCCACCCTGAACCGCAGCCGTGTCCACCGTGTGTCCCAGCACCGCCGCCCTCCGGGCCGGATAGGCAGAAAAACCATACTCAAAGAGCGCCTGGTGATCCGCCCAGTCGTTTCCGTCCTGGAGCGTCACCGCCACCAGCCGCTGGCCGTTCCGCTCGGCGCAGCTGACCAGCGTCCGGCCCGCCGCTCGGGTGTAACCGGTCTTCAAACCGATACAGCCGTCCATGTAACCCAGAAGCTTGTTGTGATTGGTCATGGTGCGCCCGCCGATGGTCACCGTCCGGGTGGAGGCGATGCGCATCAAGGTCTCATTTTGCACCGCCGCGCAGGCCAGAAGGGCCATGTCCCTGGCGGTGGAGTAGTGATCCTCATGGTCCAGGCCATTGGGGTTAGCGAAGGAGCTGTGCTCCATCCCCAGATCTCCGGCGGTCTCGTTCATCATGCGCACGAATCCCGCTTGACTGCCGCCCACATGACCCGCGATGGCCACTGCGGCATCGTTTCCGGAACAGAGCATCAGGCCGTAGAGCAACGTCTCCAGCGTCAGCTTCTCCCCCTCTTTCAGATACATGGAGGAACCCTCGGTCAGCGTGGTCTCCCGGTCGATTGTCACAACTTCCCCCAGGTTTCCCTCCCGGATCGCCACCAGCGCCGTCATAATCTTCGTGGTGCTGGCGATCAGCATCTTCGCGTCGGCGTTCTGCTCATAGAGTACCCGCCCACTGTTCACATCCACCAGAATAGCGGACGTCGCAGAGGTATTCACCGCGCATGCCTGACAAGGGAAAATACCATACAGTAATAAAACCACAGACAGACAGCAAAGTATACGCTTTGGCAAAAACCATCACCTCGTTTTTCGCGATGATGGTAGTATACCCCCATTACTCCAAATCTTTATCTTCTTTTTTGTCGAAAAATTTTTCCACACGGTCCAGCACATCCGGCACCATTTCTACCACCCGGTCCACGGTGGATACCGGCGGCACTGCCACCGGCAGTACCCGGGTGATGCCATCCTTGATGACCAGGAACGCCACCGGGGCGATGTTCACCCCCGCGCCGCTGCCGCCGCCGAACCCCCTGGGCTGTGCCTTTCCGTAGTCCCCGCCGCCACAGCCAAAGCCCATGCTGACCTTGGAGATGGGGATCAGCGTTACGCCGTCCGGCGTGGTAATGGGCTGGCCCACAATGGCGTTGGTATCCGCCATTTCCCGGACCTTCTCCATGGCAGAGCGCATCAGATCGTTCAGTTGGGTCTTCTTTTCCATATTGTTCTCCATTTTGAAACCATCCTTCCCCTATGCGGCTCCGGCCCCGGACTTCTCCGGCGCGGACCGCAGCTTCTTCTTCCGATGTGTTCTCATATAGCGCAGGAAGCACCGCAGGGTTGGAACTGCAATCCCAAAGCCTACAGCCAGCACCGTGCCAATGCGGATCGAAATTCCCACCGTTCCCTCCGCCCGCGTCTTCTCCTCCTCAAAGTCCACCTCCATGTGGATATGGGGGTCCGGGATATTCAGCAGCCGCTCCAGCTGGGGCATTCCGGCCCAGATTCCGGCGTTGAGTTCCCCATAGAGCTTCGCGGCGGCGGCGGGGTCCTCCTGTCCGCCAAGGATCAGCGAGAGCCGCAGGGGCTCGACGCGAATCCCCCGCCGGGTGCGGCCCAAAGCCCTTTTCAATGGTGAGACCAAGATCCGCGCCGCATTCTGAATATCCGCTAACGACGGCTTTGGAAGGGACCGTTTTTTCTCTCCGGCGGAAGCGTCCTTCTCCTCTTTTGGAGGCTTCTTCTCTTTAGGTCGCCGCTTCTTTCCGGGAACAACCTGAAAACGGAGCCAGCCCACCTGTACGTCCACGCGCACAGCCTCCCCCAGCGTGATCAGCACACCGGCCCGCGTCCAGCACAGCAGCAGGATCAGCAGCGCCAGAACGCCCAGTCCCCAGCGCCAAACCATAGGCAGTCCCCCTCTCTAAAGAATTCCGCCTCTCTCCTCAGGACAAAATCGTCACGGCTCCGGGACGTCCTCTCCCGGCAGCAGAATCTCCTCACCCTCCTCCGGCTCGGCTTCCGCATCCACAATCTCACCGTTTTCGTTGATGCGCATTTGACCCTCTACGCCAAAATCCGGCAGATCCGGCAGGTCCTCCAGGTTGGTTAAGTGAAACGCCCGCAGAAACTGACTGGTGGTACGGTACAGATGAGGCCGTCCCGGCACTTGGAGCCGTCCGCACTCCTCAATCAACTTCCGGTCCAGCAGCAGGCTCATGGTATAGGCGCTGTCCACCCCCCGGATCTGATCCACATAGGTCCGGGTGGTGGGCTGGTAGTAGGCGATGATGGTCAGCACCTCCAGCGCCGGCTGGCTGAGCTTGGCGGGTTTGCGGATCTCAAAGGCCCTGCGGATGGCGTCGGCGTAATCCGGAGCGGAGCACAGCTGCCAGCTGTCCTCAACGCGCAGCAGACGGATGCCCCGGCGCTCATAGGCGTAATAGTCCATCAGCCGCTGCAAAGCCTGTTCCGCCGCGGACCGTTCCAGTTCAAGTGCCACACAGATCCGCTCCGTCTGCACCGGTTCGCCGGAGGCGAACAAAATCGCCTCTACAGCGGACTCGATCTCTTTTGTCTCCAAGGTTTCCAAGGTCGTTCTCCATTTCCAATATAGTAATATTTTTTATTATTATAGTGTCAAATCCTCCGGCCACTCACCCTCCTGCCGGACAGTGCAGTCCGACTCAGATCCACTCAGCCTCAGAACATGAGCCCGGCAGAGCTCCAACACTGCCATGAAGGTTGCCACCACCTCGCTGCGGCTCCGGTTTCCCTGAAACAGCAGACGGAACCGGGTGACACCAAATTTTTTAAGCCGCTGCAAAATCTCCCGGGCCTTGCTCTCCACCGGGTACGGCTCATGCTGGACGATGTCCTGAAAAGCCGTTTTGGGTGGCGGCAGTGCCCGCTCCGCCCGGCTCCGGATCTCCGCCATGGCCAGAATCAGATCCGCACGCACGTGGTCGTACTCATAGACCTTTCCCCTCCTCACCGGCTCCGGAGGGCGGGTCAGAATGTTCCGCCCAAACTCGCTCATAGGCGACAGCTGCTCCGCCGCCGCCTTGACCTGAACATACCGCTCGTTCCGGCGGCGCTCCTCCAGGGACTGGATCAGGGCGTCCATCTCGTTCTGGGCCTCCTCGTCCTCAATGGAGAGAAGCATTCGGGTTTTGATGTACACCAGGTGAGAGGCCATGATGACAAACTCGCTGGCCACCTCCAGATCCATGCCCTGCCGCATTGCCAGCCACTCCAAATACTGGTCGCAGATCAGGGAGATGGAGATGTCCTGGATTTCCATTTTATTCTTGCCCAGCAGAAACAGAATCAGGTCCAGAGGCCCCTCGAAGTCCTGCATCTCCTCCTTGGAGCGGACCACCTTTTCCAGTTTAAACACGGGATTTTCCAAACGGCCACACCTCAATAAAACAAGTTGAAGAGACCGCTGTACACGGCCATGATACCCCGGCTGATCACTGCGCTCCCCACGCCGGTGAAGGAGAGCAAAATCAGTGCCAGCATTCCATAGCGCTCATAGCGCATAACGCGGAAGTAGGCCTCGTCCGGAAGCAGGGCTCCCAGAACCTTGGCGCCGTCCAGCGGCGGAATTGGCAGCAGATTGAAAAGCCCCAGCCCCACGGACAGCGGCGCCAGCGTGTAGAGGCAGAACATAAACGCCGCGTCCAGGGCCGGGTGGTAATATCCGGAAAGGTAAATTCCTTTACTGATTCCAATTGCCAATGCCGCCAGCAGAAAATTAGAGACCGGTCCCGCCAGGGCGGTCACCGCCATGCCCCGTTTTGGGTTCTTAAAATATCTGGGGTCCACCGGTACGGGTTTTGCCCAGCCAAAGCCTGCGGCAAACATCATCAGAAGGCCGAACCAGTCGATGTGCCGCAGGGGGTTCAGGGACAGTCTGTGCCTGGACTTGGCGGTTGGGTCTCCCAGGGCGTAGGCCGTCAGGCCGTGGCAGGTCTCATGCACCGTCAGGCACAGCAAAACCGCCGTCATCCGCACCGCAGCGTCCCCCAGGGAGCCCAGATCCAGAGCGTGAAACAGGTTTTCCAAATAGTGCAGCATGAGGTCTCTCCAGTCGTCATACGCCAAAATATAGAAGCATTATACCAAATGTCCGTCAAAAATACAAGCTATTCATCCAATTTATGGGATATGGCGGCAATAGGCCAGCTCCCGCACCGCCATTCCGCCCACCGTATCCTGGCGGCACATCCCGCTGTACAGGAAATCCGCCCGCTCATAAAAGGTCCTGGCCCGCCGGTTCTCCTCCAGCACCCAGAGAAAGACGTCCCGGTACCCCTGAGACGCCAAGACCGACACCGCCTCCTTCAGCAGGGGCCGTCCATACCCGCGTCCCATGTGGGACGGCAGCAGATAGAGGGACACGATCTCTCCCCATCCCTCAAACTCCGAAAACCTGGAGGCGCAGCAGCAGGCAGTTCCGACGTACCGCTCCCCCTCCAGCAAGACCAGATGGGTCCAGCCGGCATCGTCCAGGCAGGTAACCCACCGCCCCGCCGGGATTCGCTCCAGATAGTCCCTGGGCAGGATGTCCCGGTAGGCGTATTTCCAGCTGGCCTCATAGATTCCGCTGACGGCCAGACGGTCATCCGCATCGCTCAGACGCCGGATCTCCATCGGGGATCACTCCTTATCTCTGCGCCGTCTTCCAAGCTCGATGCCCATGATCGTGTCCCGGAATCCCTGCTTCAACTCCTGATATGTGGTCGTTCCATAGGCGTCTTTGGGCCAGCGGGCGGCCCAGCCGTCCCGAAGCAGTTCGCAGAGGGCCTTGCACAGGGGCTCCGGAAGCTCCAGCAGCATGGGAGAGAGGTAGTCCACCGCCATCTGCTTCTCCATCACCCGGACGGCCGCCCGATTCCAGGGGCGCTGCCGCTTCCAGCCCGCCTCAATGCCGTCCAGAACCTCCCCGGCCAGGCGCTGGAGGCCCTCCTCCCCCGCCTCGCGGACGGCCTCCACATAGCTGGGGCCGAACCGGTCCGTATAGGCCCGAAAGGCCTTCTCATAGGTGCGCTTCCGAAAATCGTCAATCCAGGGCTTTGTCTCCTGAACAGCCCGGCAAAGCATCTCCATGTCCATCATCTCCGCCTCCTGGTTTTTAAAAATCCGCTCTCCCGGGCTTTACAACTCCGCGGAGACCGGGTATGATAAAGACAGTTCCACACTTCGGGAGGTCTTTATGCGGGAATTCACCATCGGGAAAAACGACGCCGGACAGCGGCTGGACCGCTTTGTGGCCAAAAATATGCCCCTGCTGCCCCCCGCTCTGCTGCAAAAGTACATCCGCCTCAAGCGAATCAAGGTCAACGGCAAAGGGGCCAAGCGGGACGCACGGCTGTGCCCCGGCGATATTTTACAATTATATATCAATGACGAGTTCTTTGACAAGCCCAACGGGGAAAATCTCTTTCTCACTCTCTTCCAGCCCAAGCTGGACATTGTATACGAGGATGAAAATCTGCTGCTGGCGGACAAGCGCCCCGGCCTGGTGGTTCACGCCGACGAGACGGAGAAAGTCAACACCCTCATCAACCACATCCAGGCCTACCTCTACCAGAAGAAAGAGTGGAGTCCCCGGTGGGAGAACGCCTTCGCCCCGGCGTTGTGCAACCGCATCGACCGGAACACCGGCGGCATCGTCATCGCCGCCAAAAATGCAGAGACGCTGCGGATTGTTAACGAGAAGATCCGGAACCACGAGCTGGAGAAGTCCTACCTCTGCGTCACCGTGGGCCGCCCCAACCCCGCCGCCGGAAAGATCGAGGGCTTTTTGCTGAAGGACGAGGCGAAAAAGCAGGTGTCCTTCTACCGCCGCCCCGTCCCCGGCGGCCGCAGCGCCGTGACGCTGTACCGAACCCTGAAAAGCCGGGGAGAATTGTCACTGGTGGAATGCCGCCTCCTCACCGGACGCACCCACCAGATCCGGGTCTCCATGGCGGAGATCGGCTGTCCCCTGCTGGGGGACGGAAAGTATGGGAACGGAAGCGTGAACCGGAAGTACCGCGAGACCCGGCAGGCGCTGTACTCCTACAAGCTGGCCTTCCCCCTCCCCACGGACGCGGGAATCCTGAGCTACCTGCGGGGCAGGGAGTTCACAGTCGACCACGTGCCCTTCCGGGAGAAGTATTTTCCAAAAGACTGACAAAAGTCCGCCCCACCCCGGGGCGGACTTGTTCTCTATTGGATTCCCAGGGCAGCGACGGCGTCCCGCACCTCCCGCCAGGCCTTCAGCAGGGCGTCCCGGCGGTCCTGACCAGCCTGGGTGAGACGGTAGTATTTTCTGGCCGGGCCGCCGGAGGTCTCCCCCTGGTACCGCTCCGTGGCCCCCTCCCGGCAGAGCTGGCGGAGGATGGCGTAGATGGCGCTCTCCTGCACGTCGGGGAACACGTCGTGGAGGCGGCGCAGGAGCTCGTAGCCATACTGGTCTCCCTGGAACATGAGGGAGAGGAGGCAGAGCTCCAGAAGGTCGCGTTTCAGCATAGGGATACCCCCGTTCCCACGAGGCCCACGACCGTGATGGCGACATATCGCAGCAGAATGGGCGTCTGCCAGCCGGCGCCGGAAAATGACACGTCCATACTGGTCCAAAGCGCAAATACCGACATCCCCAGGATGCTCCCGGCCAGTGCCAGAACGTACACCGCCCGCCAGCGGCGGTTCGTCATCCGGGCTCTCACAAGGGCGAGCATTCCGATGATCCCCATGACGAATAGAGTCAGAACCATTGCCAGACGCATAGCAGCCGCAATGTCGGAGGTCATCCACCCCCAAATCTTCGCCAAAGCGTTCTGCGATTCCAAAATCAATTCCAAAGAGATCCAGATGACCCCCCACTCAAATGCCAGCCCGATCAGCAGAAGGAGCAAAAGCGGCGCCACGCCCCTGGGCAGCGGCTGGTGTCGTTCCTCCCCGCTCCTGCGCCGGAACCAGACCAGGGACAACGCCGCGCCCGTCAGGAGAAACACCCCGAGAAACGGAACGATCTTACCACAGAGGCTGATGATCCGCCACGGCCAATCCGCGGCAGGAAACTGAAAGAGCACATGCTCCGACAGCTCTTTCAGCAGCGGCAGCGCCGACGGAGGCAGCAAACACACCGCCAGCACGGCGAACACCGCCACCCACCGCCGGTAAGCCCTCGGCTGTATCAGCTGCCGCGCGGCGCTCCAGGGACTGCCCAGATCCCGCAGCAGCTCCTCCTCGCTCCTGGGCTCCTGCTGGATGAGGTCCCGGTAGTCCTCCACTACCTCCGCCGCCTCCGCCTGAGGCAGATACCACCGGGCCGCCTGGGACAGCTTTGCAAGATAATCCCCCCGCATAAAAACCGCTCCTCTCTGCACTACTGTAAATTTATCAGTAGCTGTTGAGGAGAGTATACAACGGCGGCGCCTGAAAGTCAATAGAACTACTGATAAAAATTCAGTAGTTTTCCTCCAGCAATTCCCTTGACTTTTCCTCGCGCTTCGGCTATGATGCAGATAATGCTGAATTTCGACGAGAAAGTTCCCAAACTCAACAGAGAGAAGAGGCTGATAATTTTTAAAAACGGATAGGAGGAGGATCAATGTCCAAAGAGTTGATTCGCCTGCGCAACATCTGCATGGCGTTTGACGACGAACCTGTATTAAACAACATCAATCTTTACATCAATGACAAGGAATTCCTCACACTGCTTGGGCCCAGCGGGTGCGGCAAAACCACCACGCTGCGGATGATCGGCGGCTTCGCGACACCTACGTCGGGAGACGTCCTCTTTGACGGTGTGAGGATTAATGACGTTCCGCCCCACCAGCGGCAGATCAACACCGTGTTCCAGAAGTACGCGCTGTTCCCCCACCTGAACGTGTTTGAGAACATCGCCTTCGGCCTGCGGATGCAGCGCCGTCCGGACCCCGCCGCCCCCGGGAAAAAGGTGAAGATCCCCGAGGAGGAGATCCGGGAGCGGGTGCTGGAGATGCTGGAGATCATCAGCCTCAAGGGCTTTGAGCACCGCAGGCCCGACGCCCTCTCCGGCGGCCAGCAGCAGCGGGTGGCCATTGCCCGGGCGCTGGTAAACCGGCCGAAGGTGCTGCTGCTGGACGAGCCCCTGGGCGCACTGGACCTGAAGCTCCGCAAGGACATGCAGATTGAGCTCAAGCGCATCCAGCAGCAGGTGGGCATTACGTTTATATACGTCACCCACGATCAGGAGGAGGCCCTGACCATGTCGGATACCATCGTGGTTATGGACAGGGGCTCCATTCAGCAGATCGGCACCCCGGAGGACATCTACAACGAGCCGAAAAACGCCTTTGTGGCGGACTTCATCGGCGAGTCCAACATCATCGACGGCGTTATGATTCAGGATCATCTGGTTCAGATGTACGGCCGCCAGTTTCCATGCCTGGACGGCGGATTTGAGCCAAACGAACCTGTAGACGTGGTTATCCGTCCTGAGGACATCGACATTGTACCTGTGGAGCAGGGCCAGTTGACGGGCACTGTCACCAGCGTCACCTTCAAAGGGATGCAGTATGACATCATCGTGGACTTCAAGGGCTTCAAGTGGCTGATCCAGACCACGGACCACAGCCCCGAGGGGGCCCGCATCGGCATTAAAATTGACCCGGACGGCATCCACGTCATGAAGAAGAGCCAGTACTCCGGCATGTTCGGCGACTACTCCTCCTTCTCCGATGAGTACGACGAATTGGACGACGCCAGCCTCGCGCTGGATGAGGAGGAGAGCGGGGATGAAGAATAAGCTCTCCCGGCTGGCTGTCCCCTATATCGTCTGGATGGCCCTCTTTGTGGTGGCGCCCATTGTGATGATCGTGGTCTACGCGTTTACCGCCGCCGAGGGCGGCTTCACCCTGTCGAACTTCTCCCGCATGGGACTGTACGGGGTGGTGTTCCTCCGCTCCTTCAAGCTGGCCCTGGTGGCCACGGTGATCTGCCTGGTCATCGGCTACCCGGTGAGCTACATGATAAGCAAGGAGGGGCCCCGGTTCCAGCGGGTGGCCATGGTGCTCATCATGCTGCCCATGTGGATCAACTTTCTGCTGCGGACCTACTCCTGGATGTCTATTCTGGAGAACAACGGACTGCTGAACCAGTTCTTCCAGAAAATCGGCCTGATCGGCCTGTACAACAGCCTGTTCGGAGCTAACCTGGAGTACTTTCCCATGATGAACACCCAGGGAGCTGTGGTGCTGGGCATGGTATACAACTACCTGCCCTTTATGATTCTGCCCATCTACTCTGTCATCGTCAAGCTGGACGGCTCTCTCATCGAGGCCGCCCGGGACCTGGGGGCCAACAGCTTCCACGTCTTCCGGCGGGTCATTCTTCCCTTGAGCCTGCCGGGTGTTCTCTCCGGCGTCACCATGGTCTTTGTTCCCTCCGTCTCCACCTTCGCCATCAGCAAAATGCTGGGCGGCGGCACGGAGATGCTCCTGGGAGACCTGATCGAGCAGCAGTATATGGGCGGGGCCTATAATCCCCAGCTGGGGGCCGCGATCTCCCTGGTAATGATGGTCATTGTCGTCGTCTGCATGGTGGTCATGAACCGCTTTGGCGAGGGCGAGGAACAGGCGGTGATGCTGTGAAACGGCGGAACTCCACTATGAGCCGCGTCTTTACGGCGCTGGTCTTCCTGTTTCTCTACGCGCCCATAGTCCTGCTGATCATCTTCTCCTTCAATAAGGGCAACAGCAACACCGTCTGGACCGGGTTCTCCCTGGACTGGTACAAATCCCTGTTCCACAACCGGATCATCATGCGCAGCGTGTACACCACGCTGCTGGTCTCCCTGCTGGCCACAGTCATCGCCACCTTTGCCGGAACCTTTGCCGCCATCGGCTTTTACAGCCTGCGCCGCAGGCACCGGGCTGTGCTGAACACGGTGAACAGCATTCCCATGATGAATGCCGACATTGTCACCGGTGTGGCCATGTGTCTGTTCTTTGTGGCCTTTTTCTCCCTGTGGGGCGGCTTCGCGGTCTGGTTCAACAGCGTCCAGCACATCGTCACTCTGCCCACAAGGCTGACCCTGGGATTCGGCACGCTGCTGATCGCCCATGTCACCTTCAATATCCCATATGTGATCCTGTCGGTGGGACCAAAGCTGCGGCAGATGGACAAAAACCTGGTGGACGCGGCCCAGGACCTGGGCTGCACCTGGATGCAGGCTTTCTGGAAAGTGATTCTGCCGGAGATCAAGCCAGGCATCACCTCCGGCGCCCTGACAGCCTTTACCATGAGCGTGGACGACTTCATTATCAGCTACTTTACCGCCGGGTCCGCCAGCTCCACTCTGGCCATGACCATTTACGGCATGACGAAAAAACGGGTGACGCCGGAGATCAACGCCATCTCCACTCTGCTGTTTGTAACTGTACTGGCCCTGCTGGTGGTGGTCAACCTCCGAGAGGCCCAGCTGGAGCGGACCGGACGGCAGGAAACGCGCCGTCCCCGCTCTCAGCGCCTGATTCTCTTCTTTGACTCCCCCAGGGGGAAACTGTTCCGCCGGGGCACGGCGGGCGCGCTGGCCGCCGCGTTTTTGGTGGTGGTGGTCTTTCTCACCAGCGCCACCAACGCCCAGCCCACTGTGAACGTGTGCAGCTGGGGCGAGTACATTGACGAGGATCTGATCACGCAGTTTGAGGAGGAGACCGGCATCATGGTGAACTACCAGACTGCCGACAGCAATGAGACCCTCTACTCCCTTCTGAAAAACGGCGGCGCGGACTACGACGTCATTGTTCCCTCCGACTACATGATCTCCCAGCTGATTGAGGAGGACATGCTGGAGGAGCTGGATTACAGCCAGATCCCCAACTACGCCCTGATCTCCGACCGCTTCAAGGGCCTGACTTATGATCCGGAGGAGCGGTACACCGTCCCCTACGCCTGGGGCACTGTGGGCATTATCTACAACACCACTATGGTGGAGGAACCCATCACCAGCTGGAGCGCCATGTTCGACGGACAGTACGCCGGAAATGTACTGATGTTCCGAAACTCCCGGGACGCCATGGCCACCGCCCTGCTGTACCTGGGCTATTCTGTCAACACCACCGACGAGGCGGAGCTGCGGGAGGCGTTTCAGCTCCTCAAAGACGCCAAGAACCGGGGGGTATACCAGTCCTTTGTCATGGATGAGATCTTCCAGAAGCTGGAGGGCGGCAACGCCGCTGTCGGCGCCTACTATGCCGGGGATTACCTCACCATGCTGGAGAACAACGAAGATCTGGCCTTTGTTGTACCGGAGGAGGGCTCCAACTGGTTCATGGACGCCATGTGCGTCCTGAAAGGCGCCCCCCACTTTGACGAGGCCATGGCCTGGATCAACTTCATCGCCTCCACGGAGGCAAACCTCAAAAACATGGACTATCTCTGGTACGCCTCCCCCAATCAAGAGGCACTGGAGCAATACCCCGCCTATTATGAGGAGCTCTACGAGGAGGAGCTGGATCAGGAGACCTACGGCATCATCGCCGCTTCCCAGGAGGTACTGGACCGCTGTGAGGCATATCTGGTTCTGCCCGCAAATATCCGCACACTGTACAACGACCTTTGGACAGAGCTTGGCATCTAACCGGAAAAAGGACGAACATGTCAGCCCGTTCTCTCCCCCGCTTCCGTCAATTCAAACTCAGGAGGAATCTTCTATGATTTTAATCGGAACCAAATGTCAGCTGGAACAGACCGTCACTCAGGAGTTGACAGCCGCCGCCGTGGGCTCCGGGGCCCTGCCGGTGTTCGGCACCCCTTTCATGGCCGCCATGATGGAAAACGCCGCTCTGACGGCGATGCAGACCTTTCTGGCGGAAGACCAGGGCAGTGTGGGCACCCATCTGGACATCCATCACGACGCCCCTACCCCCATCGGCATGAAAGTCTGGGCGGAGGCGGAGATTACCGGCGTGTCGGAAAACGGCAAAATGGTGGACTTCAAGGTCTCCGCCTGGGATGAAAAAGGTCCCATTGGAGGTGGCGTCCATACCCGGGCCATCATCAATTGCCAGCGGTTCCTGGACAAATGCAACGGAAAGCTGAAAGCGTAATTCTATTCTGTAAAAGAGCGGCCCCCGGAGAGGTTCTCCGGGGGCCGCTTTTATGTAGGAACGCTTACACGCTCACAGGGTCAGGGACGGCGCGCTGTACACGCGGCCGGCCAGCTCACTGTTGAGCATATACAGGCTCTTGGGGTCGGAACCGAACAGCTCCATCTTAGAGATCAGGTCGTTGGCGTTGTCCTCTTCCTCGCCCTGCTCCTTTACAAACCAGTCCAGGAACTGCATGGTGCGAAAATCCTTGACCTCATAGGCGGCGGCATAGATGTCGTTGATGAGGCCGGTAACATAAAGCTCATGCTCCAAACCGGCTTTCAATACGGTCATGTCGCTGTCCAGCACCTTGTCCGGTTTGGCAATGGCCTCCAGCGTCACTTTGGCGCTGTTGTTGTGGAGGTACTGATAGAACAGCATGGCGTGATCCCGCTCCTCCTGGGCCTGGATCTTATACCAGTTGGCAAAACCGTCCAGTCCCCGGGCCTCAAAGTAATTGGAAAAGTCCAGATAGAGATAGGCGGAGTAGAACTCCTTGTTGACCTGCTCATTCAGCAGCGCGGCAACTTTTTCACTCAGCATGATAAAATGCTCCTTTCTTATTCTACATAGTAATTGTACACCGGTCATTGCAGAAAATCCATTGTAAAAGTCACAAAAATAAAATCATTTTCCACGCAGCGCCCTCTAGAGTGGGCTCCCTCTGTCCCTTTGAGGCAGCCTACTTTCTGTACGCGGCAAAACACCACGGCCCGCGCGCGGACTTCACCTGGCGTTGGACTGCGCCGGCAGAACTCCCGGGCCATCGTCCGTTCACCATCTCCCGGCGGAACAGGGGAATTGCGGAGCCGGGTTCGCCCGGCGAAGCGTGAGGGAAGGTCACCTGTTCCCCTCTTTTGCGTCAAAATAGTGTCATCTGGCTGGTCTCCGCCATTCCGGCGAAAGCCCCCAGGGCTTTCAGCTGCTCGATGTGGGTTTTGGAGAGCTTATTACAGCACATGGAAAACTCCTCAATGGAGATAAACTCCTTTCCCGCCCGCTTCTCCACCGTGTCCACCGCCGCCGCCTCTCCCAGGCCGTGGACAGAGACAAACGGCGGCAGCAGTCCGTCCTGAGTCACCAGGAATTTGGTGGCGTCGGACTTGTAGATGTCAATGGCGTCGAAGTGATAGCCCCGAAGGTAGAACTCATAGCACACCTCCAGCGTCGTCAGCAGGTTCTGCTCCACGGCAGTGGCGTCCTTGTTGTTCTCAATCTCCCGAATCTTCCGCTTCACCGCGTCCTTTCCGGCACAGCAGTACTCCGCGTCAAAGGCCTTGGCCCGGACGGAGAAGAATGTAGCGTAAAAAGCCAACGGCTCGTGGACCTTGTACCAGGCGATGCGGAACGCCATCATAACATAGGCCACGGCGTGGGCCTTGGGGAACAGATAGCCAATCTTGGCCAAAGACTCGATGTACCAGTCCGGTACGTCGTGCTCCCGCATGGCCTCCTCCCAGCCGGGCTCAAAGCCGCCCTTTTTCACCTTGCCCTTTCGGACAGACTCCATAATTTTGAAACTCATCTTAGGGTCTAAGCCCATTTTGATGAGATAGAGCATAATATCGTCCCGGCAGCCCACGGTGTCCAACACGCCGGCGGTACCGCTGAGGATCAGGTCTTTGGCGTTGCCCAGCCACACGTCGGTGCCGTGGGAAAAGCCGGACAGGCGCACCAGCGTACTGAAATCCCTGGGCTGGGTGTCCACCAGCATCTGCCGGGTGAAGCGGGTGTTGAACTCCGGAATGGCCACAGCCCCGGTGGGTCCCAGGATCTCGTCGTTTTCGTATCCCAACACCTTGCTGGAGATGAAGATGGACATGGTGTCCGGGTCGTCCAGGGGGATCTTCTGAGGGTCCACTCCGGTGAGGTCCTGCATCATCCGAACCATCGTAGGGTCATCATGGCCCAGCATGTCCAGCTTTAAGAGGTTCGCCTCCATGGAGTGGTATTCAAAATGAGTGGTGACGGTATCGGAGTCATCAGCGTCCGCCGGGTGCTGAACGGGACAGAAATCCTCCATGTCCTTGTCGTCCGGAACCACCACCAGTCCCCCGGGGTGCTGCCCGGTGGTGCGGCGGGCGCCCACGCAGCCTAAGGTCAGGCGGTTCTCCTCCGCCCGGCCCGCCGTCATGGCGTTCTCCTCCAGGTATTTCTTCACAAAGCCATAGGCCGTCTTCTCCGCCAGGGTGCCGATGGTTCCCGCCCGAAACACCTGGGTCTCGCCAAACATCTCGATGGCGTGGCGGTGGGCCCGGGCCTGGTACTCGCCGGAGAAGTTCAGGTCGATGTCCGGCACCTTGCCGCCGCCAAAGCCCAGGAAGGTCTCAAAGGGGATGTCGAAGCCGTCCTTTTCATATTTCGTGCCGCACACTGGGCAGACCTTATCCGGCATATCCGCCCCGCACCCATAGGAGCCGTCCTCAATAAACTCGCTTTTTTTGCACTGGGGACAGCGGTAGTGGGGCGGCAGGGAGTTCACCTCCGTGATGCCGGACATATAGGCTGCAAGAGAAGATCCCACAGACCCCCGGGAGCCCACCAAGTATCCGTTCTCCAGGGACCGCTGCACCAGCTTCTGTGCGGACATGTACACCACATCGTATTTGCCCAGGATACCGCCCAACTCCACATTCAGCCGCTTCACAATGAGCTCCGGCGGGTCCTCGCCGTAGAGCCGGTGGACCTTTTCCCACACCAGGCGGTTCAGGTCCTCCTCGGAATTCTCCAGCCTTGGAGGAAACAGCTCCTTGGGCAGAAGCTCAAAGGTCTCAATCTGGCCGGCGATGAGACGGGTATTGGTCACCACCACCTCGTAGGCCTTCTCCTTCCCCAGATAGGCAAACTCCTCCAGCATCTCGTCCGTGGTCTTGAAGTAGATGGGCAGAGGCTCGTTGGCGTCCGGAAACTTCTTGGACGCCAGCAGAATGTGGCGGTACACCTCGTCCTCCGGCTCCAGAAAGTGAACGTCCCCCGTGGCGCAGACGGGCTTGCCCAGCTCCTCCCCCAGGCGGACGATGACGCGGTTGAACTCCCGCAGGTCCTCCTCGCTGCGGGCGTCGCCGCTGCGGAGCATAAAGGCGTTGTTGCACAGGGGCTGGATCTCCAGGTAGTCGTAAAAAGAGGCGATGCGTTTCAGCTCGTCCCAGTCCTTATGATCCACCACGGCTTTGAAGAGTTCTCCCGCCTCACAGGCGGAACCCACGATAATCCCCTCCCGGTGCTCCTTTAATAGGCTCTTGGGAATGATGGGCACCCGCTTGAAGTACTTCAGGTTGGAGGCGGAGATCATCTGGTAGAGGTTTTTCAGCCCCACCTTGTTCCGGGCCAGCAGGATGATGTGCTTGGGGAATCGGTTGGACTTGCCTCCCAGGGGCCGCAGCTTCTCCATCTCCCCGTTCACCGCCTGGAGGGTGTGGACCCCCTTCTCGTGGAGCATGTTCCAGAAGGGAATCAGCATATAGCCCACCGTGGCCGCGTCGTCGCTGGCCCGGTGGTGGTTGAAGGCGGGCAGGTCCAAATGCTCCGCCACAATGTCCAGCTTGTACTTCCCCAGCCCCGGCAGCAGATTCTGCGCTAAAATCAAGGAGTCGATATAGGTGGGCTGGAAGTCCAGCCCCGCCTCCCGGCACCCCGCCCGGATAAAGCCGATGTCAAACTCCGCGTTATGGGCCGCCAGAGGTCGGCCGCCCACGAACTTCAAAAAGTCCGCCAGCGCCTCTTTGGGCGGAGGGGCATCCTTGAGCATCTCGTCGGTGATGCCCGTCAGGCCGATGATCTCCGGCGTCAGGCGGCGGCCCGGATTCACAAAGGTCTGGAACCGCTCCGCGATCTCGCCGTTCTTCAACACTACCGCGCCGATCTCCGTGATGGCCTCCCGGTCCACCTTGAGACCGGTGGTCTCAAGGTCAAAGCACACAATTTCATCGTCCAGAGGACAGTCCAGCGGTCCGTGAACCGCCACCCGGTCGTCCAGATTGTTGACAAAATAGCCCTCCACACCGTAGAGGATCTTGATCTTGTCCCCGGCGGCGTGCCAGGCGTCCGGAAAGGACTGGGCCACGCCGTGGTCCGTGATGGCAATGGCGGGATGCCCCCAGCGGATGGCGGTCCGGATGACCTCCTTGGTATCCGTCAGAGCGTCCATGTTGCTCATCTTGGTATGGAGGTGCAGCTCCACCCGCTTCTCCGGAGCGGTGTCCTGCCGGGGCTGGCACTCGGTAACATTGATGTGGTAGGGGTTCAGCTGGATGTCCTTACCGTCCCAGGTGGGCTCCATCTTCCCCTGGACGCACAGCCACATGCCGGGCTTCACGGCGCTCTCCAGCGCCTGGGCCTCCCTAGCGGTGAGATTTTTCTGCACCGTCACGGAACCTGTGTAGTCCGTCATGTCAAAGCTGAGGCGCCACATACCGGGCCGGCGGGTCTCCCGGCACTCAAACGCAAAGACCTTCCCTGCCACCGTGGCGTTGTTCATTTTTAAGTCCAGATCTCGGATGGGGCCTGGCCTTGCCTTGATGGGGTTCCCCATCAGCACCTTTCCAAAGCTGGGCTTTCCAGCCTTTCTGCCGCCAAGCACCGAAGCCGGAGGCCGCAGGGCCTCCGGCGCCTTGCAGGCAACGTCCATCTCCACCTTCGAAAAGCCGTAGACCGCCCGCAGGGCGTCCCGGATGATTTGGGCATCCTCCTCCCCCAACTGACTCTTCACGTTCAGCTGGAGTCGGATGGACATCTCCCCCTGGTCGATGGCGGCGCCGGTGAGCTCCGCCCCCGCCAGTTTCAGCCGCAGCTCCGGAGAGAGCTGCAACTCTGTAAACATCTCAAAAAAAGGGATATTTCTCGACATAGCGCTTTACTGATCTTCCTTTTCAACGTTCTGGCTCACGTCCTGGTCCCTGAGCCGCCTCTCCAGCTCCTCAAAATGCCTGTCCATAAAGAACTTGATCCACACGCCCATGATCACAATGGCCGCAACAGAGCCGATGGACCACACCTGCCCGTCATATACGGACATATTGAGGAATATACCGACTGCCAACGCCAGAATCGCAATCTTCACCACACAGCCTTCCTGATATGACCTTACAGTTTCTCAATCTCCGCCATCAAGGCGTCCACAAGCCGCTCCTGTGAAATTTTGTAAAGTATTTCTCCTTTTCGGAAAAGCAGTCCCTCACCCTTGCCTCCGGCAATACCGATGTCGGCGGAGGCGGCCTCGCCAGGGCCGTTGACGGCGCAGCCCATCACCGCCACGGTGATGTTCTTCTCACAGTCCGCCAGACGGCGCTCTACCTCCTCCGCCATGGGGATGAGGTCAATGCGGGTGCGGCCGCAGGTGGGGCAGGCGATGAGGTTTACCCCCTGCTTCCGCAGACCCGCGGCTTTTAGAATCTTCTTGGCGGCGTAGATCTCCTCCACCGGATCGGCGGTCAGCGTCACCCGGATGGTGTCGCCAATGCCCATGCACAGCAGTCCCCCGATGCCCATGGCGGACTTCACCAGCCCCATGGAGGGCGTGCCCGCCTCGGTGACGCCCAGGTGGAGGGGATAGTCCGTCCGCTCACTGAGGAGCCGGTAGGCTGCCATGGTCAGGGGCACGTCGGAGCACTTGACGGAGATACAGATGTCGTCAAAGTCAAATTTGTTCAGCAGATGTACGTGCCCCATGGCGCTCTCCACCAGGGCCTCGGCGGTGACGCCGCCGTACTTTGCCCGCAGGTTCTTCTCCAGCGAGCCGCCGTTGACGCCGATGCGGATGGGGACGCCCTTTTGGCGGCACAGGTCCGCCACCGCCTTTACCCGCTCCTCCCCGCCGATATTGCCGGGGTTGATGCGGATAGCGTCCACCCCCCGCTCTGCACAGGCGATGGCGTACCTGTAGTTGAAGTGGATGTCCGCCACGAGAGGGATGTGAATCCGTTCCTTGAGCTTGTCCACCGATTCCGCTGCCGCCTGGTCCGGAATGGCTACCCGGATGATCTCGCACCCGGCCTCTTCCAGGGCCAGGATCTGGCTCACCGTGGCCTCCACGTCGTCCGTCTTGGTATTGCACATGGACTGGATGCTCACCGGGGCGCCGCCGCCCACCGGCACGCCGCCCACCATCAGTCGTTTGGTCATGGCTCTGCCTCTCCTCTCAGCCTGGCGTAGACGCAGGAGTCCAGCAGCTCCCCGTTTTTGAAAACGCTCTTCCGCTTGATTCCCTCCAGACGGAATCCCGCCCTCTCCAGCACACCCCGGGAGCCCGCGTTTTTGGCGTAGGGCTCCGCGTAAATACGAACGATGTCCCAGGTCTTAAACCCCAGGGTGCACAGTTCCTTCACAGCCGCGGTCATAACGCCCTGCCGCCAGAAGGAGCGGCCCAGCCAGTACCCCAGCTCCGCGCTCCTCCGATACACATCGGTTCCCAGCATCAGACTGATACTGCCAACGGCCGTTCCGTCCACCTCAATGGCGCGGCACAACTGTCCCTGTCCCTCCCGCTCTATGCAGGAGTGAATAAAACCCTCCGCGTCCGCCAGAGTATACGGACATGGAAATACATCCCGCAGATTCTGGGCCACAAGCGGGTCGTCGGCATAGGGGACGATGGCGGACGCGTCCTCTGGCCGCCAGGGTCTCAGTGTAAAGTTCATACCCTTTTCTCCTATTGAAACAGCTTAAATACATCCTGAAAAGTCACCAACAGCATGAAGCCCATCAGCACCACGAAGCCCGCCGTGTTGACAGCGGCCTGATACCGTTCCGGCACTTTCCTTTTAAAGAGGAGCAGCGCCGCCTGATCCACCAGCAGAAAGAAGACCCGCCCGCCGTCCAGGGCCGGAATGGGCAGCATGTTCATTACCGCCAGGTTCACCGCGATCAGCGCGGCGAAGTAGAAGATCTGCGACCAGGCGTCCCGCTGCGTCTTCGCCTGATCCCCCACCTCTGTGATGGCGGAGACGATGCCCACCGGGCCGCTGAGGTCCTGCACGGAGGCTCCGCCGGTAAACAGCTGTACCAGGCTGAAACGCACCAGCTGCACAAAGTCCAACGCCGTGTTCCAGGTGTATTTCAGCTTGTTGGCCAGGGTGGCCTCCTGGGCGTACCGGCCCACATACAGTCCAAAGCCCCGGTAGTCGCTGCCGTCCTGGGAGGTGTAGGTCTGCCGGCGCAGGTTCTCCACCACAATGTGCTCTCCATCCCGGATGACCTCAATATCCACGTCCTCCCCGGCATAGCTCAAAAACATGCTGGCGTCCCCGGCCAAATAGGTCCGGTAGCTGTTGACCTTGTAAATGCGGTCTCCCGGCATCAGCTCCCCCTGCCGGGAGAACTCCGGAGCCAGATCTGTGATCTGGTCGGTATAAAAGACCGCCGCCCCGGCATACAGGCACATTAGGATCAAAAAGCCCGCCAGGAAATTCATCCCCGCGCCGGCCACAAGGATCAGCACCTTCCGCCAAAAGCCCTGACGGACAAAGGAACGCATATCGCCGGTATCCTCGTCCTCCCCCTCCATGGCGCAAAAGCCGCCGATGGGCAGAACCCGGAGGGAGTACTGGGTCTCTCCCCGTTTCCGGCTCCAGACGGCGGGTCCCATGCCGATGGAGAATTCGTTGACTCGCACGCCGCAGAGCTTTGCCGCCAGAAAGTGGCCCAGCTCATGGACTGCCACCAGAATGCCGAATATCAGAACTGCCGCCAGGATATAGATCAGCTTCATGCCAAATGCTCCTTGCTCACGATCTCACGGGCCTCCCGGTCCGCCTCTAAAATCTCCTCCAGCGTGGGATGCTCCACCACCGGGAGGGCCGCCATGGCCTTTCGCGTCAAATGGAAGATGTCATAGAATCCGATTTTCTCCGCCAAAAATAACCGGACAGCCTCCTCGTTGGCGCCGTTCAGCGCGGCGCAGGCCGTTCCGCCCCGGACAGCCGCCTCCTCCGCCAAGGCCAGACAGGGAAATGTCCGCCGGTCCGGCTTGGAAAAGGTCAGCGGCGGGCAGACCAGCAGATCCAGAGGCTCCAACGGACTCTCCGCCCGCTCCGGATACGTCATGGCGTAGCGGATGGGCAGACGCATATCCGGCGTGCCCAGCTGGGCCAGAACCGCTCCGTCCCAAAACTCCACCAGGGAGTGGACAATGGACTGGCGGTGAATCACCACATCCACCCGCTCCAAGGGCAGACGGTATAGACGCATGGCCTCGATGACCTCCAGACCCTTGTTCATCAGCGTGGCGCAGTCCACCGTAATCTTGGGTCCCATGGTCCAGTTGGGGTGTTTCAGGGCGTCTTTCTTCGTCATTCTGCCCGCTTCTTCCGTATTCATGCCGTAAAAGGGCCCCCCGGAACAGGTGAGGATCAAACGCCTGATCTCCCGCCGGTTCCCGCATCCCTGGAGGCACTGAAAGATGGCGGAATGCTCTGAGTCCACAGGGACGATCTCCGCGCCGCTTCTCTCCGCGGCGTCCATCACCAGCTCTCCGGCGCAGACCAACGTCTCTTTATTGGCCAGGGCAATGCGCTTTTTCTCGTCGATGGCGGCCAGAGTGGGTTTCAGCCCCACCATGCCCACCACGGCGGTGACCACGGTGTCCGCCGCCGGAAGCGCCGCGGCCTCCTCCAGGGCGGCGGCGCCGCCCAGAACGCGGGTCTCCGTGTCCCTCAGCCGGACCGCAAGGTCCCGGGCCGCCGCCTCGTCGGTCATCACCACCAGGCAGGGCCGGAACTTCCGGGCCTGCTCCTCCGCCCGCTCCACACTGCTGTTGGCGGTGAGGGCCGCCACGCGGAGACCCAGCTGCTTCGCAACGTCCAGGGTCTGCCGGCCGATGGAGCCGGTGGAGCCCAGTATTGATATTGTATTCGTCATAGTACCTGTCCTAATTCAACAAACCGAAAGATGCCGATGAAAAAAGCGTTAAAACGATCTCAACCGTGGGAGCCACGAACAGCACACTGTCAAACCGGTCCAGCACGCCGCCGTGCTCCAGGAAGAGGTGTCCGTAGTCCTTGATGCCGAACTCCCGCTTGATGAGGGAGAAGCTCAAATCGCCGATCTGGGCCACCACGCCGCAGACCAGGGACAGAAGGACCATGGGGACGGCGGCGATGGAAGCGCCGAACCAGCGGTCCATCACATAGGCAAAGAGCAGCCCGCAGACTACGTTGCCCAGCAGACCCCCGACGGAACCCTCCACTGTCTTTTTCGGGCTGACCTTGGGGGCCAGCTTGTGCTTGCCCAGGGTGAGGCCCGCGAAGTAGGCGAAGGTGTCACAGGCGAAACTGAGGATGAAGGGCAGCAACAGCCAGCCCCGGTGGATGCCGGAGGACTCCATGCGGAGGAAGGCGGAGAAGGACCAGCCGATAGCGATGCTGCCAAAGAGGCCCGCCATGATCTGGTTGAACTTCACCTCGCCGCCCTTGCGGATGGCATAGCCGAAGAAGATCAGTGCCTCCAGCACAAACAAAAACGCAATGGCCTGCGGGCGGTCATAGTACCACTCCACCACAAACGCCGCGGCTATGGCGGCGATTCCAATCAGCTCACTCCGCTTCACGCCGCTGACGCATTGCTGCAATTCCGTGCTTCCGATGCCCGCCAGGAGGCACAGAGCAATCAGCATCACGATGGACGGCGCCCAAAGCACTACCCAGACCAGCACCGGGACGCCGATGACGGCTACCAGGATTCTTGATTTCAAGTTATCACATCCTTTATTGTGCCGCTCGCTTCGCTTTGCGGCGCCCGCAGGGGCTCCGCCCCTGCACCCCGCCAGCTTTTTGAAAAAAGCTGGACCAAAAACTTTTACTTTTTTACCCCGCCGAACCGGCGGTCCCTGCTCTGATACGCCGCAATGGCCCGGTCCAGCTCCGCCTCGTCAAAGTCCGGCCAGAGGGTATCCGTGTAGTAAAACTCCGAATAGGCACACTGCCACAGCAGGAAGTTGCTCAGCCGCAGCTCCCCGCTGGGGCGGATAATCAGCTCCGGGTCCGGAATCCCGGCGGAGTCCAGATACCTGGAGAACACCGTCTCGTCCAGCTCCTCCGGCCTCCGCTTCCCCGCGGCGCAGTCCGCGGCGAACCGCCGCGCCGCCCGGAGAATCTCGTCCCGCCCGCCGTAGTTCAGGCAGACATTGGCCTGGAAATCGTCCTTGCTCAAATGCTCCGTGATCTCGTCCGTCTCCCTGGCCAGTGCCCGCAGCTCCGGGGCGATGGGCGTCATATCCCCGAAGAAATGGAGACGGATATGGTCCCGCTCCATGGTGTCCACCGCCTCCAGGAGGTACTTTTTCAACAGCGCCATGATGGCGGAGACCTCCGTCTCAGACCGCTTCCAGTTCTCCGTGGAAAAGGCGTAGACCGTCAGATACTTCACACCGATATTTTTGCAGTAGGTGGCGATACGACGGAATGTCTCCGCCCCCGCCTTGTGCCCCGCGGTGCGGGGCAGTCCCCGGCCAGCGGCCCAGCGGCCGTTTCCATCCATGATGATGGCAATATGGTCCGGCAGTTTTCCGCCGGAGCTGTCTTGGCCCGTTCCTCTGGGCCAAAACTGGCGGGGCGGCGCAAGCCGCCCCGCTTCGTTGCTTTTCTGAATATCCGCCATTAGACCGCCATCAATTCCTTCTCTTTTTTCGCCAGCAGCTCATCCAGCATCTTGCAGCTGTCGTCAGTGAGCTTTTGGAGGTCCTTTTCCACCATCTTCAGCTCATCCTCGGTAATCTCGGACTTCTTCTCCTGCTTTTTGAAGTTGTCCATGGCGTCCCGGCGGATGTTCCGCACCGCCACCTTGCCGCCCTCGGCGTACTTGCGGATCTGCTTCACCAGCTCCTTGCGGCGCTCCTCCGTCAGCTGGGGGAAGGCAAGACGGATGGCCTTGCCGTCGTTCTGGGGATTGATCCCCAAGTCGGAGTTCTGAATGGCCTTCTCAATGGCTTTCAGCGCGGAGCCGTCCCAGGGGGTAATCACCAGGGAACGGGGATCGGGAGAGGCGATGGCCGCGATCTGCTGAATCGGGGTGGGGGTACCGTAATAGTCCACCATGATGCGGTCCAGCACCGCGGCGTTGGCCCGGCCGGCCCGCACGGAGGCGAAATCCGCGGCCACGGAGTCAATGCTCTTCTTCATCTTATCCTCGTAAATTTTATACTCGTCTTTCAGCATGATATGTCCTTCCTTTCAATGTATAAATATCGGGAAACCGCGCTCTGCGGTCATTCTTTCACGATGGTGCCCACCTTCTCACCACACAGGGCCCGAATGATGTTCCGGGGGTCCTTTAAGGCAAACAGCAGCACGGGAATGTGGTTGTCCATGGACAGGGATGTGGCGGTGGTATCCATCACCATCAGGTGCTGTGCCAGCACATCGTCGTAGCTGATGGTGTCGTATTTCACGGCGGCAGGGTCACACGCCGGGTCGGCGCTGTACACGCCGTCCACATTCTTGGCAAGCAGGATCACATCGGCCTCGATCTCCGCGGCCCGCAGCACGGCGGCGGTGTCCGTGGAGAAATAGGGATTGCCGGTGCCTGCGCCGAAGATGACCACCCGCCCCTTCTCCAGGTGCCGGATGGCCCGGGAGCGGATGTAGGGCTCCGCGATGGAACGCATCTCAATGGCGGTCTGCACCCGAACGGGAATCCCCTTTTGCTCGCAGACGTCCGCTACGGCCAGACAGTTCATGACAGTGGCCAGCATTCCCATGTGGTCGGCACGGGTCCGCTCCATCTTGCCGCCGCTGTTTTTGGCGCCCCGCCAGAAATTGCCGCCGCCCACCACCAGGCCCACCTGGACGCCCATGTCCAAGCACTCCTTGACGGTGTCGCACACGCTGCCGATCATCTCAAAATCAAGTCCTGAGCCCTTGCCGCCGGCCAGAGCCTCGCCGCTGATCTTCAACAGGACACGCCGGTAAACAGGTTTCGCCATAGTGAGCCCTCCATCTTTCTGTTGTTTTTCACGGGAGTTATTTTGTCTATTTTAACTTATTTTTCCGCTTTTGCATAGAGGGTAGACAAAGTTTTTACAAATAAATCATCCGGTTCCGGAGCCGGCTGTCACGCGCTTTCGAAGAAATCTGCCCGCATCCCCGGCCCGCAACCGATATTTGACACTTAAGTGGTAGCCTTTTCCCGGGAAATGTGGTACTCTGAACAGGAAAAAGGAGGCGGTGCTCTATGAGCTTAGGCGAGAGAATCGGTCAATACCGCAGGTCTCTGGGGGTCTCTCAGGAGGAGCTGGGGGCACGGCTGGGCGTCAGCCGCCAGGCGGTGAGCAAGTGGGAGACCGATGCCGCCACGCCGGACATGGCGAACCTCATCGCCCTGGCAAAGGAGTTCGGCGTGTCCGTGGCGGAACTGACGGAGACGCCGGAACAGCCGAAGGAGGAAAAAAAGTCCCAGGAAAACCTGCGGCTGTTCCTCTTCCCCATTTTGATCAGCCTGCTGACGCTGGCGCTGTTCGCCCTGGGACTGATTTTATGGACCAATTTTCGGCCGGACACACCTCCCCCCGCCGCTCCGCCGCCGGAGAACACAGCTTCCAATGGGGACGCCGCTCCCACCCGCGCCCCGGTCACGGACTTTGCCCTGATCTGGAGCGGCGGCCATGGCCATGCGGAGTTTTTGGAACTGGGCACCCAGGAGACTCTCTTCCCCTTCGGCGCCTCCCTGGAACTGACGGAGCCGGAGGAGGTGCTGGACACGGACTTTGCCAGCATGACCGCTCACCGGGCGGACTGCGGGGCCGTCTCTATTGAGTACAGCCACATCGAAGATGCCTCGGAGCCAGACTCAGAGATCCGGAAATGGGAAAACATCGACGCCCTCTCCACCATTGTGCCCGGATACGCGACTCCCCGCGGGATTGCCCCCGGCAGCAGCGAGGCGGACTTATTGGCAGCATACGGCGACGAACTGGTATACTGCCTGAAAGAGGAGGGCTATACCCTGGTTCCCCACGACTATTTCTATACCTGGTCGGCCTTCGCGGACGGATACTCCACAATTTTCTTCTATGTTGAGCGAGGGAACGTATCCGGCATCCGCATGGAGCGGATGTACGACCTGGGGAACTTCTATACACCCAACAATATCTCCCGCTTTCCCGTGAGGGACGGCAAGCCGGACTTCTCCCTCCGGGAGGAGCCGGAGCGGGAGCCGCTCACCGACACCCGGCGGGTCTATACTGCCTTCAACCGGCTGGTGACCGACAACAACCTCACCGTCGAGGAGCAGTACGCCTACCGCCGGGACATCTTCACCCTCCTGCCGGATATGGACTGGTGGGAGCTGGGGCAGATGGGTACGGCGGAGTACCAGGACGACGCCATCTTCGCCCTGATGGATTGGCTCACCCGGCAGGATCCCTACACGGAATCCGAAATTCTCTGGATTCAGCTGGGCTGCACTGCCAAGGGGTTGGACGGAGCATACACGGACGCCTACTGCCAGCTGCTGGCCCATATTTTCTTCTACGATCCGGTAACCTTTGCAAAAAATCTGAACCTTGACGGCTTGACGGAGGAGGAAAAGCTCTACGTCCTCCGCTTTACAGCCTATGACGCCGAGTGGCACCCTGCGGAGCTGCAAACCGCCTTGGATACTCTGGATCAAACCCTTACCATAGGATATTTTACAGAGCAGGAAGCGGGTTGGGCGAAGCTGCTGCGGCTCTATCTCACCACTCCCGTGGACGACCGGTATGAGCTGCCCAAATCCCCCTCAGAGCTGCCATAGAAAAACGCCCCGCCATAAGGCGGGGCGTTGGCTTGTTTTATTCCGGATAGCGGGTCCAAACCTCGTAGGTCCTGCCGGGAAACTCGTCGTCCGGCGTGATGACCATGCTGCCGCCTCCGCCGCCCTCTTTCAGGTAGTACATCCCGTATCCCCGCTCCATTCTGCCCTCCAGGGTCATCATTTCGCCCTTCGTGCCGCTGTATGTGGAGACGCGGACAATCTTCCCGTTATCCAAGGTAATCACAAGGTCGCCGGCCCGCATCTTGGTGATGTCGTCCAGCTTTCGGGCCGGGAAGCCGTGCCGGCCAAAGACGCGGTCGCTGAGCATCGCCGCGTAACCTCCGGAACCGCTGGTCATACTCAGCTTCTTGCCATTGGCATCGTCATAAGACCAGATCACCGCCTGCACTTCCGCACTGGAATTGCCCTCGGTATAGGTGGAAGCCAGGACGTTGCCCTGCCACTCCGTGACGACCCGCTGGAGAAGGTCCTTCACATTCTCCTCCGTGACAGGCAGGCCGCTGAGCAGGGTGGCCCCCGCGGGCCCGGCGGAGGTGTATTCTCCCGTGCCGATGTTGACGCCCAGGGCCTTCCCCAGGCGGTCGATCACCACACAGCTCTGGGCCCGGTTCATCAGAGCCGCCCCGTCAAAATCCCCGTCAATATGACCCCGCAGGACCTGCAGCACATAGCAGGCAGTCACCGCGTCCTGATACTCCACCGAAATGTCAGCCCAGTCCCGGATGCGAAAGTGAACCACCTCACGCTCCACCGCGCTGCCGGTCTGCTCATAATCCCGCATGATATTGTAGGCAAGCTGCGCCATATCGAACCGGGTTACATAATCGCCGCCGCACTTCAGCTCCGGCCAGCCGGTGTCTCTTCCCATGACGGTACCTTTCAGAACATCATGGTCCCGCAGCGCCGCTACACTGGACCAATACCATGGCGCGGCGCCGCCATAGCCCTGGTCTTCGTATGCCCTGACCTCTTTCGGATAAAACGCCCGGGCCAGAAGCACGGCAAACTGACCATAGGTCACCTTCTGCCCAGGCCGGAATGTTCCGTCCTGGTACCCGGAGACAATGTTCTTCCCAGCCACATTCCGAATCGCCTCTCCGGCCCAGTATCCGGCAGGAAGGTCGGAAAACCCCATTTCCGCCGCTGACGCGGAAACAGCTGTCCCCATAAGAAGGACAAGTGTAAGCAGTAACGTAAGGCTTCTCTTTTTCATCGGCTTTCCGCTCCCATCCAAAAACTTTGTAGAAAGCGGGACGTGAGAATCCCCGCGTCCCGCTTTTTCTCTGCTTCTATTATACGCAATCCTGTCGAAAATTGCAATAGGACGAAGGCGGTTTCAAAAAAACCAAATTATGGTTTTTCACAGGCTCCGTTCAAAAGCCGGATAAGGTCCTCCTTGCCCTGGCCCTTTTCAGCGGAGAAGGGCACCAGGGCGTCGGCCTCCGTCAGCTCCAGAGTCTCACGAATCAACGCCAGCGCCGGCTCCACCTGGCTTCGCTTCAGCTTATCCAGCTTGTTGGCCACCACAATCTCCGGACAGCCGGTCTCCCGGAACCAGGCGTGCATGGTCAAATCGTCCGCCGTAGGCTTATGACGAATGTCCACGATCAGAACGCCGGTGGTAATCAGCTCGCCTCCGTCCTGGAAGTACCGCTCCATCAGCCGGCCCCAGCGCTCCTTTTCCGCCCGGCTGACCTTGGCGTAGCCGTAGCCGGGCAGATCCACCAGATAGGCCCTCCGATCCACCTGAAAATAGTTGATCTGAGTGGTCTTCCCCGGCGAGGAGCCCACGTAGGCCAGATTCTTCCGGCCCAAAAGGCGGTTAATCACCGAGGACTTGCCCACGTTGGATCGCCCCGCGAAGGCAAACTGAGGCAAACCGTCCCGCAGAAACTGTTCCGGCGAGGCAGCGGAGCGGACAAATTCCGCCCTTCCAAAATTCAGGGGCATGCAATCTCTTCCTCTCTAATTCTACTGCCGCAAAGCGGCCTCTCCGCTCTGCTCCCGGACAATGGGCGGAAGAGACGGCAAGGGCTCCTCCTCCCGAAGGAGCGCCTTGACCGGGCAGAGGGCGGCGGCAAACACCTCGTCCACCGTGCCCACCGGAACAAACCGCAGGGCCGCCCGAACCGTCTGGTCAATCTCCTCCAGGTCCCGCTCGTTGTCCTTGGGGATCAGCACCGTGCCGACGCCGTTCCGCATAGCCGCCATGCTCTTCTCCTTTAGACCGCCGATGGGCAGCACCCGCCCCCGGAGCGTCACCTCTCCCGTCATGGCAATGCCGGCCCTGATCTTTCGGTCCGTCAGGGCGGAGAGCATGGCGGTGGTAACGGCGATGCCAGCGGATGGACCGTCCTTTGGCACGGCCCCCTCCGGGAAGTGGACGTGGATGTCCTTCTCCTTCCAGAAGTTGGGCTCAATGCCCAGCACCGCCGCCCGGCTTCGCAGACAGCTGAGCGCCGCCTGGGCGGACTCCTTCATCACATCTCCCAGGTTCCCGGTAAGCTCCAGCTTGCCGGTGCCGTCGCAGGCCAGCACCTCCACCTCCAGAATCTCACCGCCGTTCTCCGTCCAGGCCAAACCGTTCACCACGCCAATCTCCTCCCTCTCCGTGCACAGGGCCGGGGGGTAGGGTTGACAGTCCAGCAGCTTCGGCAGGTCTTTTTCTGTAACGGTAATTCGCTTTACGTCTCCTGCCAAAAGCCGCATATCGGCCTTCCGGCAGATGGCAGCCAACCGCCGCTCCAGCTTTCGAACGCCGGACTCCCGGGTGTAATCCCGGATAACAGCCCGGAGTACGCCGTCGTCCATCCGCAGAGCGCTCTTTTTCAGCCCATGCTCCACCAGCAGCTTTGGCAGCAGGTGGCAGCGGGCAATCTGCACCTTTTCCTCGTCAGTATAGCTGGAGAGCTGGATCACCTCCATACGGTCCAGCAGGGGCCTGGGAATCGTATCCGTGGTATTCGCGGTGGTAATGAACATCACCTTCCGCAGGTCCACAGGAATCTCCAGAAAGTGATCCCGGAAAGCGTAATTCTGCTCGCTGTCCAGCACCTCCAGCAAGGCCGCCGCCGGGTCGCCCCGATAGTCGCTGCCCAACTTGTCGATCTCGTCCAGCAGCAGCAGGGGATTCATAGACCCGCTTCGGCTGATGGCCTCGATAATCCGGCCGGGCATGGAGCCTATGTAGGTCTTGCGGTGGCCCCGTATATCCGCCTCGTCCCGGACGCCGCCCAGGGAGAGCCGCGCCAGTTTCCGGTTCAGCGCCTTGGCCACGCTGATGGCAATGGAGGTCTTGCCCACGCCGGGCGGACCCACCAGGCAGATAATCTGCCCTTTGCTCTCAGGGTTCATCTGCCGGACGGCAATGGTCTCCAGGATGCGCTCTTTTACCTTCTCCAGGCCGTAGTGGTCTCTCTCCAGCACCTTTCGGGCGGCGTCCACACTGACCCGCTCCCGGGTAGTCACGTTCCAGGGCATCTCCAGGCACACATCCAGATAGTTCCGTATAACCGCGGCCTCAGCGCTGCTGTATGGCTGCTTCGCCAGCTTACTGACCTCTTTCATCAGGTGCTTTTCCGTGTCCTCTTCCAGCTGAAGTTCCAGAATTTTCTGGCGGTAGACCTCAATCTCATCGTCCTCGTCCTCCTCCCCCAGCTCGTTCTGCAGCACCCGGATCTGCGTCCGCAGAATCTGGTCCCGCTGGGTGCGGATCAGCTGGTCCCGTACCTTGCCCTCCATCTCGTGCTCAAAGCCCAGCACGTCGCACTCCCGGGCCAGAAAGCCGTTGAGCTTCCGCAGCCGCACATAGGGAACCAGCTCCTCAAGGATCTCCTGCTTGTCGGTGTAGCGCAGGTTGATGTTCTGGGCGATGAAGTCCGCCAGATACCCGGGATCCTGGCAGTCCATCACCTGGGCAACGACCTCCTCCGGCAGGCTGTTCACCAGCCCCGCGTACTCGCCAAAGAGATTACCGGCCTGACGCAGCAGCGCCTCCATCCGGGGCCCTCGCCGAACAGAGGCGGATTCCTCAATAAGCTCCACATTTGCCTGGAGATAGGGCTCCGCCTGCCACAGCCGGCGCAGCCGCGCCCGCTGCCGCCCCTCCACCACGCAGCGCACGGCGTGGGGTGAAAGCCGCAGGATCTGCCGGATGTGAGACACCGTTCCAATTTCGTACAGGTCCCCCTCCCCCGGCACATCCACGCCCACCTCCCGCTGGGTGACAAGGAAGATGTCCTGGTCTGCCTCCATGGCCCGCTCCAAGGCGGCAATGGAAACACGGCGCTCCACGTCAAAGGTCAGATTCATATGGGGAAAAACCGTCAGGCCCCGCAGGGCCAAAACGGGAATATTCATGGTAATGGGTTCCATGGCGTTCTCCTTTCAGGGAAAAAAGAGAAAGGGGCGCGCGGCGTCCCTTTCTCTTTTCTTTAAGACGCCGACCGCGGAGCGGAGCCGCCGTTTCTGGACTTCTCTCCCTTGCCGGTGTTTAGTTTCACGGAATAGTTGATTTTATTGGGGTCGCGGGTCAGCTGAGGCTCCCCTTTTCCCTCCACGCAGTCCTTTGTGATAACCGCCTTGACAATGGTGGGGTCCGAGGGAATGTCGTACATAATCTGGGTCAGGAGGTTCTCCATCACGGCCCGCAGGCCCCGGGCGCCGATGCTGCGCTCAATGGCCTTGTCGGCCACGGCCTCCAGCGCCTCCTCCTCAAATACCAGCTCCACCTCGTCGTACTCCAGCAGTTTCCTGTACTGCTTCACCAGCGCGTTTTTAGGCTCTTTCAGAATCCGCACCAGATCCTCCCGCTTTAGGGCGTTCAGCGGCGCGATTACCGGCAGACGGCCCACCAGCTCCGGGATAATGCCGAACTTCAAAATGTCGTGGGGCTGGACCTCGTGGAGAATCTTGTCCAGATCCTTGTCCTTCTTGCCTTGGATATTGGCGCCGAAGCCAATGCTCTTCTGGTCCAACCGCTTCTCGATGATCTTATCCAGACCGTCAAAGGCGCCGCCGCAGATAAACAGGATGTTCCGGGTGTTCACCTGGATAAACTCCTGGTGGGGGTGCTTTCTTCCGCCCTGGGGCGGCACGTTGGCCACGGTCCCCTCCACAATCTTCAAAAGCGCCTGCTGCACGCCCTCGCCGGAGACGTCCCGGGTGATGGAGGTATTCTCGCTCTTCCGGGCGATTTTGTCGATCTCGTCCACGTAGATGATGCCGTGCTCGGCCCGCTCCACATCGAAATCCGCGGCCTGGAGCAGACGCAGGAGAATGTTCTCCACATCGTCGCCCACATAGCCCGCCTCGGTAAGCGTAGTGGCGTCGGCAATGGCAAAGGGAACTTTCAGAATCCTGGCCAAAGTCTGGGCAAAGAGCGTCTTGCCGGAGCCTGTGGGACCCAGCATCAGGATATTGCTCTTTTGCAGCTCCACGTCCTCGTCGCCGCCGAAAAAGATGCGCTTGTAGTGGTTGTACACCGCCACGGACAGTGCCACCTTGGCCTCGTTCTGGCCAATGACATACTGGTCCAGCACGTCTTTGATCTCCCGAGGCGTGGGAAGCTGGTCGGGAATGTCCTCCAGGGGATTGGAGTCCACATCGTCAAACCCGTCGTTCAGAATGCTCATACACAGCTGAACGCACTCGTCGCAGATGCGCACACCGGGCCCTTGGATCATGCGGTGGACCTGTTGTTCATGCTTGCCGCAGAAGGAACACCGCAGCGTCTTCTTGCCGTCGTCACTCATGGTAAATACCCTCAGTCTCGCTTTTTATTTTCTGGCAGTTATGATCTGGTCCACCAGTCCGAACTCCAGCGCCTCCTCGGCGCTCATGAAGTTGTCCCGCTCGCAAGCGGCGGTGACCTCTTCCACAGAGCGGCCGGTGTTCTCCGCCATGATGCGGTTCATCCGCTTTTTGATGGTCTCCAGCCGTTTCAGGTGGATCGCCATATCGGTGATCTGGCCCTGGGTGCCGGCGGAGGGCTGGTGGATCATAATCTCCGCGTTGGGAAGCACAAACCGCTTGCCCTTGGCACCGGAGCTCAGAAGAAAAGCCCCCATGCTGGCGGCCATGCCCACACAGATGGTGGACACGTCGCACTTGACGTACTGCATGGTGTCATAGATGGCCATGCCGTCGGTGACGGAGCCGCCGGGGCTGTTGATATAGAACTGAATCTCCTTGTCCGGGTCCTGAGCCTCCAGGTATAGCAGCTGGGCCACCACCAAACTGGCGGTAGTGGCGTTGACCTCCTCGCCCAGGAACACGATGCGGTCGTTCAGCAGCCGGGAGAAAATATCGTAGGAACGCTCTCCCCGGCTGGTCTGCTCCACAACATAGGGAACTAAACTCATACTTGAAAACCTCCGATCTTTCGTGGGGCTATTCACGGCTCTCTCCAGGCCCCGCAAACACACGCGCCCAGCCGGAATCCGCCCAATAAACCATTCTCCCATGATACCACAAGCACCATGAGAGAATGTGTCGAATCGATGAACGATTCCAAAAATCCACCCCGGCAGGCTGTGACGGCCACCGGGACAGGGCCGTTTTCGATGTAGCGCGGAAGGAGCCTCCGGATTACTCCTCCTCTTTCCTGGCTTCCTTCACCGCTTTTTTCGTGGTCTTCTTGGCGGTCTTCTCCTCGCCCTCGGCGGCCTTCTTGGCGGTCTTCTTCGCCGTCTTCTTGGGCTTCTCCTCGCCCTCGGCGGCCTCCTCGGCCTTGTCCTCCGCCTTCTTCGCAGTCTTTTTGGCGGTTTTCTTCTCCGGCTTTACGGCGACGGCGCTGTCCACCACCAGGGCCACGGCCTTCCGGCTGATCACCTGGTCCTTAACCTGATCGGCCTGGACATATTTTTTCACCGTCTCCAGGTCCATGCCGTACTGCTCCGCCAGCTTTTTAAACTCCTCTTCCACGTCCTCATCGGCAGCCTCGATGTTCTCGGCCTTGATGACGGCAGCCAAAGCCAGATCCATCCGCACCTGGCGCAGAGCCGGCTCCCTGGCGTCCTCCAGCAGCTTGGCCTCGGTAATCCCGGTCATCTGAGCGTACTGGTCATAGGGAATGCCCTGCTGGGTGATCTGCATCTTGAAGTTCTCCACAAACTGCCGGGCCTGATTCTCCACCATGGCGTCGGGGATGTCGGCGGTGATGCCCTCGGCCACCTTGGCCATCAGGGCGTCCTCAAACTCCCGGTCGGCGGCCTTCTGGCGCTCCTCGGTGATCTTCTTCTTCAGATCCGCCTTCAGCTCCTTCATGGTGTCGAACTCGCTGACGTCCTTGGCGAACTCGTCGTCCATCTCCGGGACTTCCTTCTCCTTTACCTCAAGGCACTTGACCTTGAAAACCACGGCCTTGCCGGCCAGGTCCGCGTGGTAGTCCTCCGGGAAGGTGATGTCGATGTCCTTCTCCTCGCCTGCCTTCATGCCGGCGACCTGCTCCTCAAAGCCGGGAACAAAGCTGTGGGACCCCAGCTCCAGTCTGTGGTTCTCCCCCTTGCCGCCGTCAAAGGGCTTTCCCTCCAGGAATCCCTCGAAGTTGATGACGGCGGTGTCGCCCTCCTTGGCCTCCCGCTCCACGGACACCAGGCGGGTGTTCCGGTCGCTGAGCTGCTTGAGGCGCTCGTCCACGTCGGCGGCGCTGACCTTTACCTCTTCCTTCTCGGCGGTCAAGCCCTTGTACTCGCCTAAGGTGACCTCCGGATACACGGGGACGGTGGCCTTAAAGGTAAACCCGTCGCTGGTGGCGTCGCCCACCAGCTCCACCGCCGGGTAACCCACCACCTGGAGCTCCTTCTCCTTCACGGCCTCCTCATAGGCGTCGGGGAACGCGATATTAATGGCCTCCTCGAAAAACACCTCCACGCCGTACATGCGCTCAATGAGCTTGCGGGGGGCTTTGCCAGGGCGGAAGCCCGGCATATTGATCTTTCCGCGCATCTTCCGATACGCCTTCTCGACAGCGGCCTGAAATGCCTCCGTACCGACCTCGATGGTCAGCGCGACCTGGCTTTTTTCGATCTTTTCGCAGCTTTTCACACTCATGTTGTCTACTCCTCCGTTCATCGCCGGCTCCACGCCGGTGCGAGTATTTATTTTACCAGAAGAATTCCGAAATTACCAGCCTTTTTTCCACTAATTTTCCACTATTCGCAGATTTTTTTTGGTATAAACCCCAGATAGTCGGCGGAGATCAGGGAAAAGGACGTTCCATGCCGCTCTCCCTCCCACCTGCGGCGGATGGCGGGGCCGTGGAGATGCCCGTAGCAGCAGCTTGCAACGCGGTATTTCTCCAGCATTGCCAGGATCTCCGGACACTGGTAGCCCTGATACATGGGCGGGTAGTGGAGAAAGCAGAAAATGGGACGCTCCCCCGCCGCCGCCAGGGAGGTCTCCAGCCGCATGACCTCCCGGTTCAGGACCTTGGCGTTGTGGGGCTTCTGCTCCTCCTCCAGAAACCAGCCCCGGGTACCGCAGAGGGCATGGTCTCCGTATAGGGCGCAGCTGTTGTGGAGGATGTCCAGGGTATGGATGTCCTTTTCCTCAAAAAACCGGCGAAGCTTGGCGGCGGTGGTCCACCAGTAGTCGTGGTTGCCCTTGATGAGATATTTTTTCCCGGGGAAGCGGTCCAGAAATTTAAAATCCGCCTCCGCCTCCGCCAGCGTCATGCCCCAGGAGGTATCCCCGGCCAGGACCAGTGTGTCCTCCGGCCTCAGGAGGGACAACCCCTCCTCAATCCGGGAGATATAGTTCTCCCAGGCCGGGCCGAAGATCTCCATGGACTTGTCCACCGCCAGAGAGAGGTGCAGGTCCCCAATGGCGTAGAGGGCCATACGCGCCCCTCCCTTCCCGTATTCACGCTTCCTCCTGGTCGTCAAAGAGGATGGCCTGGCCGCAGCTCTTGCAGCGGTCTCTCTTCCTGGGGTTCAGGCGGACGGAGCCGCTCCGCCCCCGGTCATGACAGTTGGGACACTGGAGGCGGAAACGCCAGAGCAGGCCCGCTCCCATCAGGGGGAGAAAGGCCAGAATCGTGATCCAGCTGGCCGCGTCCAAAATCCCAGGGTGATTCTCCCCAGCCAGCCGCAGCACCCAGGCCGTTCCCTCCAGGCCCCAAAACGCCCAGAACAAAACCCAGAAGCCCTTGGCGTCTTTTCGTTTCAGCCTTTGCATACAAGATCCCTCTCACATCTCACCGTCATAGACGGAGGACTGGCCGCAGCGGATCCCCTGCCTGTGGAAGCGCTTGCGCAGAAAAACGCCTTTTGCAGTTTGGGCGCCACAGCCCTCTCCTCCTCCGTTCCCTTCTTCATCGCAGGAACTCCAGTACCACATCGTCCATGCCCGGCTTCTCACAGGTGCGGTCAAAGCGCCGCGCCTTGTCCTTCAAGGCCGCCAGCCGGCGGGGCACCGGTACACCGGTGACGGCGTTCAGCTGGTCCAGCAGTTCCACGCCGTCACCCGCCGGGGTCTCCTCAATGGCGGTGAGAACATGGTTGCAGAACTTATAGGGGGACGCGGTGGAGACGAACACCGTCGCGGTATCGTCCCCGGTCTCCCGCCGGTACTGCTCCATGACGCTGGCGGCCACGGCGGTGTGGGTGTCCATGAGATACCCCTTTTTGTAGTAACTGCCGATGGCGGCGGCGGTGCCGGCCTCGTCGCAGAAGGCGCCCCAAAATTGCTCCTTCAGCGCCGCCTTGACAGGGCCGGAGACCTCGTATCTGCCGCTCTCCGCCAGGGCCGCCATATAGCCCCGCACCTCTTCGTCATTCTCCCCGGAGAGGTCGAACAGCAGCCGCTCCAGGTTGCTGGACACTAAAATGTCCATGGAGGGACTCATGGTGGTGTGGAAGGGGCGGTTCCGGTCGTAAACGCCGGTGCGGAGAAAATCCGTCAAAACATCGTTGCGGTTGGATGCGCAGATCAGCTTCCCCACCGGTAAGCCCATGCGCTTTGCGTAGTACGCCGCCAGGATGTCGCCGAAGTTGCCGGTGGGAACACAGAAGTTCACCCGGTCCCCCATCGCCAGCTTCCCATCCCGCACCAAGTCGCAGTAGGCGGAGATATAGTACACCACCTGGGGCAGAATGCGGCCCCAGTTGATGGAGTTGGCGGAGGAGAGGAAATAGCCCCGCTTCGCCAGGGTCTCCCGCACAGCGGAATCGGAGAAGATGCGCTTCACACCGGCCTGGGCATCGTCAAAGTTGCCCGCCACGGCGCACACGCCCACGTTGTCCCCCTCCTGGGTGACCATCTGGGTCTCCTGGACCTTAGACACGCCGTCCTTTGGATAGAAAACCATGATCTTCGTCTGGGGAACATCCGCAAACCCCTCCAAGGCGGCCTTGCCGGTGTCGCCGGAGGTGGCCACCAGAATGCAGGCGGTCTTATCCTCCCCGGTCTTGCGCAATGCGGCGGAGAGGAGCTGGGGCAGCATCTGGAGTGCCATGTCCTTGAAAGCGGAGGTGGGCCCGTGCCACAGCTCCAGACAGTGGGTGGTATCGTCCAGGGTCCGGACAGGGGCCACCGTCTCTGTGTCGAACTTGTCCGGCCCGTAGGCGTTCTCCGCAAAGGACAGCAGCTCCTCCTCCGTGTAGTCCGTCAGATACAGTCCCATAACCTTTGCCGCCCGGGTCTGATAACGCTCCGCCACCAGGCTCTCCAAAAACGCCCGGTCAATCTGAGGAATGGTCTCGGGAGTCAGCAGTCCGCCGTCCCGGCTCAGGCCCATCTTGACGGCCTCCGCCGAATCCATGCGGAGGGCGCTGTCCCGTGTGCTGTAATATTTCATCTCGGTTGCCTCACTTTCCGTGATAGTTGTTATGTAAATGCATCCGCCAGGTAGTTTACCCGGAGGGCGCCATCTCGCCCCTGATAGACCTCCGCCACGTCAAACCGGGCGCGGGCGTCATCCAAATCGTTTTCCGTCAGCCAGGTCAGAGCCGCCCTGCGCAACCGCTCCCGCTTGCGGCCGTCTACAAATTCCCGGGGCAAGCCGATGGCCCCGGCGCCCCGGAGCTTCACCTCTACAAAACAGATGGTTCCCTCCCGGTTCCGGGCCACCAGGTCCAGCTCGCCGTACCGGCACCGCCACTGGGCGGCCAAGATCTCACAACCCCGCCCCTCCAAAAATTCCGCCGCGGCCCGCTCGCCCCGGTCTCCGGACTCCCTGGCCCTGCTCATGGCCGCCTCGCCTCCCACTTTTTCAAAAAGCTCCTGCGGTGGGCCGGACAGGGACCGTACTGGTCCAGCATCTCATAGTGGAGCCTCGTGCCATACCCCTTGTGCCGGGCAAACCGGTACTGGGGGTACAGGGCCTCCAGCTCTGTAGAGACATACCGGTCCCGGCTGACCTTTGCCAGAATAGAGGCCGCCGCGATGGAGGCGCTCTTTCCGTCGCCGCCCACAATGGTGACGTGGGGTGCGGTGATGGAAATCCGGCTGCCGTGGTCCCGGCTGCCGTCGATGAGGCAGAGGTCCGGTTTCAGAGAGAGCCCGTCGATGGCCCGAACCATAGCAAGCATCCGGGCGTTGAGGATGTCCATCTCGTCGATCTCCTCCGCCGTGGCAAAGGCGACGCACCACGCTTCCGCCTGAGCGGTAATGAGACCATAGAGGGTCTCCCGTTTTTTCTCTGTCAGCTTCTTGGAATCGTTGAGGCCGGGGATCTCGAGTTCCCGTGGCAGTATGACGGCGGCGGCGTAAACCGGCCCCGCCAGGGGGCCCGCTCCCGCCTCGTCCACGCCGCACAGGACGGCAAACCCGCTATTCCACTGTTCCCGCTCCGGGGCCCACAGGTCCATGCATAGACACCTCTTTCTTTCCGGCCCGACAGAAAATCCCGGCCATATAGATGAATTGGATCAGACACAGCAAAAAAACGATCCCCGTGAACACGTTGACATTCGCCCACTCCCGCAGCCAGGAGAGGGAAAGGGAGGGCGTCAGCAAAAGGATAGAAGTTGCCAGAAGATCTGCCAGGGGACCCTGGATCTCCCAAAAACTCAACGCAGTCAACACGCCGCACACCGCCCAGAACTTCATAAAAACCCCGGCGGCACTCCGGCTTTCGGCGGCACAGACAAGTACATCCACCGCCAGCAGACTGAGCACATACGCCAGCCCCAGGACGATGGACAGCGGGGCAAATCCGCTGAAAGCGCAGTCAAACACTGCGATGAAATTCCGGACCATGGTGACGGCGTAAAGCCCGATCCAGATCAGGTCACACAACACCAGCCGACCCAAAAGCCGCTCCCGGTACGCGCTCCCGTGTTTCATCGGCATCCCCCTGCCCCCTCTCCTATCGGTCCGAAAATATCCCTTTTACATCTCCAGCATCTCCAGCGTAAAGCGCCCCAGCTTGCCTGCCCGAAACTCATCCAGAAGTATCTTCGCCATGCGCTCCGTGTCCACCTCGCCGCCGGAGACCAGAAAGCCCCGTTTCCGGCCCGCCGCCTCCAGCAGGCGGTATCCGTAGGCGATGTCGTTCTCATCTTCCGCCCGCTCAGGCATTGACGGCAACTTGTACCCCGCCGTCAATGCGTCCGGGTACCGCGCCCCCAGGTAGGCCATCAGATGGCAGCCCAGAGTCTCCACGTCCAGAATGT
>CAJUDV010000009.1 GCA_910585385.1 uncultured Oscillibacter sp.
TCTTGAAATCTCTCGGTTTTTTCACCAAAAATCTTTTTTGACCTCTTTTTCTGGTGACCCGGCGGGGATTCGAACCCCGGACCCACTGCTTAAAAGGCAGTTGCTCTGCCAACTGAGCTACCGGATCGCATTTCTTAAAAACGCCCGCGGGCGGGAAGAACTGGCAGGGACGGCTGGACTCGAACCAGCGGATGAGGGAGTCAAAGTCCCTTGCCTTACCACTTGGCTACGCCCCTATGTGGAAAGCGGGAACCGGGGTGACCCCGATCCCCTGCTTTTGTTGGGGTGGGAGATGGGACTCGAACCCACGACACCCGGAACCACAATCCGGTGCTCTAACCAACTGAGCTACACCCACCACATATAAACATACGGAACGCCTGCTGACAGCCGCCACGGGAGAGCTGGTACGCCAGAAGGGACTCGAACCCCTGGCCTACTGCTTAGAAGGCAGTTGCTCTATCCAGCTGAGCTACTGGCGCGAATTTGATGGAGCAGGTGACGAGAATCGAACTCGCATCCCCAGCTTGGAAGGCTGGTGCCCTGACCATTGTGCTACACCTGCGTTTGCCCTCCCGAAAATTGTCAGCTGAGATAGAATACCATGAAACCGGTCCGATGTCAAGTATTCCAGAAAATTCTTTTGAAATTTTTTTTGGAAATTTCCGGCCCTGTCCGGGGAAGGGCGGAGCGGAGCTTCCGGAGGGACGGGGACGGCGGGTCAGTACTGGCTGACGGCTCCGGTGACGCAGTTGACGTAGTAGCTCACCGTGTCGGTGACGATGCGCCACGCCGGCGTCAGGGACATGGGGGCGGCGGTGGAGCTCTGAAGCTCGTAGCAAAGGGACATCTCCGCGATGGAGGAGGCCACGGCACCGGTTTCCCGGCGCATGGCCAGAAAGGCCGTCAGGGCCGCCGGGGCGGAAAGCGGCTCCGAGGAGGCGCTGGCGGCGTCGGCGGAGATCTCCGGCAGCAGCGTGCCTCTGGCGGAGGTCACCGCGTTTTCCTCCAGGGTAAAGGTCAAGGAGGCGTTGGCCACCGTCAGTCCGCCGTACTCCCGGAGGGCGGTGATGACGCCGCTGCCGCTCTCGTCCAGCTGGACGTCGGACACCTTGTAGTGAAAGTCCCGGCAGAATTTCCGGCAGAACGCCTCCCCGCCGGAGGCGGCCAGGGTGCCGGCGGCCTCAAACCCGCCGTTTTCCCGGAACAGCGCCGCGCCGCCCGCGCCGCTGTATGAGTAGACGCCGCCCCGTTCGGAGTGGCGGAGCCCGCCCCCCAGAAGATAGGCGGCGGCGGACCGCTCCAGCGCCGTGTCCCGGGTCAGAACGCGGACGGCGGGCGGCTCCGCCGCCGGAATGACGCCGGGGTCCAGGTCTATGCCGTCGGCAGCGCAGAGCGCCGCCAGCTGCTCCGTGGACCGGCTGCGGGCGGTCCGGGCCGCCGTGCCCCGGTAGGCCATGGAGCCCAGCAGAAAGCCGTTCACCAAAAGCAGAATCAGGATGATGACGTTTTTCAGGCGATACCGGTCCATTCCCGCCGCTCCTTTTCATAGAATTTGGACTGTCACTCCGCCAGCCAGCGGGCGGAGGCGAGGCCGCCGCTGTCCACGTAGCCGATGGAGAGCTCCGCGCCCTCCCGGCGGGCGGCGATGGCCAGGGCCTGGCGCAGGGGCAGCAGCAGCGAGGTCTCCCCGGCGGCCGCGTACTGCCGGAAGCGCAGGGTCAGGCTGGACACCATGCCGCCGGACAGCGTGACCTCCGCGGCGCTGCCGCCGCTGTCCAGGCTGATGGGGACGCCGCCGGACTGCCAGCCAAAGGAGAGCTGCGTGCCGCTCTCCGTCTGCCGGACGCCCCTGAGGTACAGCGAGGCCTCGCTCACCTGGCCGGACAGCAGCGAGTTCAGCAGGGCGGTGGTTCCCATCACCGTCTCTGTCAGGGTGGGATTTTCCCCGGAGGAGGAGACGGTGAGGGCGGGGTCTCCGCCGCTGCGGTAGCGGATGGAGCCGTCCGGGTTGAGGCGCAGGGTGCGGTCGCCGTCGGTGACCACCTCCACGCCGCCGGACTCCGTGTAGCGGGAGTTGGTGCGGGGATAGAAGCCCAGGGCGGACAGCAGCGTGTCGCTGCCGGGCAGGGCGGCGGAGGAGGAGAGGACCGGCAGCGCCGGCAGCTCCAGGGGGAAGAGGGAGCAGGGAGCCAGGGCGGCGGCCTCCGGCTCCTCGCCGTCCAGGGCGAAGCGGGCGCCGTTGAGCTCGTAGCCCCCGACCACGTCCTCCAGCTCTTCCGTGGAGATGGCGGTGACGCCGGTGAGGCAGAGGTCCCCCTCGCTCCACAGGTACAGCGCGGCGCCTCCGGACGCCCGGGGGGAGACGGCCAGCCGCCGGGCGGACATATCGCTGTCCAAAGACGCGCCCACCAGCCCCGCCAGCACCGGCAGGGGCAGGGGGGAGAGAAAGTCACAGTAAACGGAGGTGCCCCTCAGGGCCTCCAGAAACTCTTCGCTCTCACAGGGGGTGAAGGACTGCACCGAGCGCAGCGCCTCCCGCAGGAGCCCGCCCACGGGCTCAAAAATCTCGTCGGCGGTGGTGGCGGCCACGCTGCCGTAGCGCCCGCCGTAAACGCCGGTGACCGCCAGCCGTACCGGGGCGGAGAGGCTGGTGAGGGCGGCCTGGGAGGAGGGCGGAGCCTGGGCGGCGTCTCCCGCCAGGTTTCGGAGATAGCCGCTGCCGGCGTTCACACCCAGCGTGTAGAGCTGGGTCTGGGCGATGAGGAACACCGCGGAGAGGGTCAGCAGGACAATGGAGATGTTCTGAAGAAAGTCCCGGCGTTTCCGTCTGCGCTCGTCCATGGCTTCCCTCCTCTTTTCTCAGTGATCGGGTCTTGCTTGAAAAGGTCAAAACGCCTATGCGGCGGGCCTTTTTCCGCCGCGCTGCGCTGCGTTTCCCGGCCGTGCGCGGCGTATGGCCGCGCCAAGCCGCCTTGATTGGCGGGGAGATCTCCCGCCCCTGGGTTTCTGCCGCTGGTCAGGCCTGGCCCTCCTCGGACAGGATTTTCGCGTCCGGCCCGCCCACGGGCAGATCCAGCCGCACGGTGGTGCCGGGGCCCTGGTGGGGCGCCAGGGCCAGCCGGCCCTGGTGGCGCTGGACGATCTCCAGGGCGATGGAGAGCCCCAGGCCCGTGCCGCCGGACTCCCGGGAGCGGGCCTTGTCCACCCGGTAGAAGCGGTCGAAGATGTGGGCCCGGTCCTTCTCCGGGATGCCGATGCCGTCGTCTGAGACCTCCATCCAAACCGTTCCCTCGGTGGAGCCGGCGGTGACGCGGATGTGGCCGCCGTCCGGGGTGTATTTTACGGCGTTTCCGATGATGTTCATCATCACCTGCTCCAGCCGGCTGCGGTCTCCCACAATCAGGGGCAGGCTCTCCGGCGGGTCGTAGGTGAGCTGGTGGCCCCGCTGCCGGGCGTTGAGGGCGTTGGCCCGGGTGACGCTCTCGATGGCCTCCTCAAAGGGGAAGCGGGAGAGCACCAGCTCCGCGTCCCCGGCGTCCAAACGGCTGAGGGTCAGCAGGTCCTGGACGATGTGGGTCATGCGGTCTGTCTCGTTGATGATGATGTCCAAAAAGCTGTTGGCGGTGTCCAGGGGGATGTCCCGCCCGGCCTCTCGCAGCGTCTCGGCGTAGCTGCGGACGTTGGTCAGCGGGGTGCGCAGCTCGTGAGAGACGTTGGCCACGAATTCCTTGCGCCGCTCCTCGTTGCGGTGCTGCTCCGTCACGTCGTGGAGGACCACCAGCACGCCGCCGCTGCCCTGGCCGGAAAAGGGAGCCAGGTACAGCTCCAGCGTGCTGCCGCCCACCACCAGCTCGCGCTCGGCGTGGTCGGGGCGGCGGAGGGCCAGCACCTCCCGGAAGGGGCACACGGAGCCGAAGAGGCTGTCGTAGGAGCAGGCCTCGTCCATGGGCCGCTGGAGCATGGCGGTGGCCGCCGGGTTGCAGTGGATCAGACGGCCCCGGTGGTCAAAGGCGGCCACGCCGTCGGTCATGTGGAGGAAGAGGGTGTCCAGCTTGTTGCGCTCGTTTTCCACGGCGGCCAGGGTGGACTGGAGAATATCCGCCATCTCGTTGAAGGTGCCGGTGAGAATGCCGATCTCGTCGGTGGACTCCACCAGCAGCTCGCTGTCAAAATCCCCGGCGGCCACCCGCTCCGCGCCGGCGGTGAGCTTTTCAATGGGGCCCACCATGGTCTTGGACAGCAGGAAGCTCAGCAGCACGGAGATCAAAAGGCCGATGACCAGGGCCTGCATGATGATGAGGAACAGCTGGGAGTTCAGGCCGGACACCGTATCCTTGTTGTCCAGGATGTAGACGATAAAGGCGTTTTCGCCCCCCATCACCGGCACCGCCACGTCCATGAAGTCCGCGGTGATGTCGCTCTCGTCTCCCACCGCGGTTTCGTCTCGCCGGATCACCGCGTTGCGGGCGGCCATCAGATTGGCGCTCTGCTCCCGGGGGAGGGCGGATTCGTTGGCGGAGCTTGAGATGTAGGCGCCGGTTTCGCCGTCCAGCACAAAGTAGTTCCGGGTGCGGTAGTCCACGCCCAGGGAGCCGGCCCGGGCCTCCAGAATCTCCGCCACGCGGCCGGCGGGGTCCTCCTGGTCCGCGGCGGCGCCCCTCAGGTCGAAGATGAAGCTGTTGCTCTCCCCGCTGAAGACGTCGCTCATCTGCTGGTAGAAGGAGTCGATGTAAAAGCTGGAGACGCTGACCGTGAGGAAGGCGCCCACCACCGCCATCAGCGACGTGATGAGCAGCAGCAGGATCAGCGTGAGCTTCATATGAAGGCTTCTGAACATGGCGGTCCTCCTTTACACAGGTTGGGGGAGCGGCTCACTCCTGCACGGAGAAATAGTATCCCACGCCCCGGCGGGTGAGGATGTAGGCGGGGCTGGCGGGATTCACCTCGATCTTCTCCCGCAGGCGGCGGACCGTCACGTCCACGGTGCGCACGTCGTCGCCCACGTAGCCGTAGTTCCACACCTGCTCCATCAGGTCCACCCGGGAGTAGACCTTGTTGGGGTGGCTGGCCAGAAAGGTCAGGAGCTCATACTCCCGCTGGGTCAGGTCGATGGCCTGGCCGTCCCGGAAGACCTGGCGGCTCTCGGTGTTGATGGAGAGGCTGGCGGACACCGCCATGGCGCCGGCGGCCGCCGTGGCCGCGGCGGGAGCCGCCATGGAGGTGCGGCGGATGTTGGCCCCCACCCGGGCGATGAGCTCCCGCATGGAGAAGGGCTTGGTGATATAGTCGTCCGCGCCGATCTCCAGCCCCAGGACCTTGTCCGTCTCCTCCTCCCGGGCGGTGAGGATGATGACGGGCACGTTGTCCCCCGCCTGCCGCAGGGCGCGGCAGACCTCGAACCCGTTCATCCTGGGCAGCATGACGTCCAGCAGGATCAGGTCCGGCCTCTCCCCGCGGGCCTTGTTCAGCCCGTCCTCCCCGTCGTAGGCCTCCCGGGTCTGGTAGCCCTCCCGCTGGAGGTTAAAGCGGAGAATGTCCACGATGTTCTTCTCGTCCTCCACGATGAGGACGGTCTTCTGTCTGTCCATAAAAACCTCCGAGTTGTTTTAGGTCTTGTTTGAAAATTGGCGGAATGCCGGATTGGGGCGGATTTTTTTGCCAGGCAAGGCGATTTGACGCGGGAATCCTGACGGATTTCAAGTCAAATCAACGCAGTCCTGGCGGAAAAAGATGCTCCAGGACGGCGTTTTGACATTTTTCAAACAAGGCCTAAAGGTTCAGGAGCACTTTGGCCCGCAGCACGGCGGCCACGGTTTTGGCGTCCTCGATCTCACTGCTGACGCAGCGGTGCACCATCTCGTCAAAGGGCACCCGCTCCACGTTCAAAAACTCGTCCGGGTCCAGGTGCTGGGCCTCCATCCGCAGTCCCTGGGCCAGGAAGAGGTGCAGTGTCTCCCCAAAGCAGCCGGGGGACGGCAGCAGGCGGCCCAGGGGCAGGAATACCTCCGGCACCGCGCCGGTCTCCTCCCGGAGCTCCCGCAGGGCGCCGGCCGCCGGCTCCTCGCCCTCATCCAGCTTGCCCGCCGGGATCTCCAGGGTGGTCCGGCCGAAGACGTAGCGGTACTGGGTCACCGCCAGCACGTTGTTCCGCTCGTCCAGGGGGAGGACGGCTACGCCGTCGGTGTGGTCCGCCACCTCCCGGAGAGAGGTGCCCCCGTTGGGCAGTTCCACCGTGTCCACGTGGACGTCCATCAAAATGCCCTTGTATTTATCTTCCCTGCGCAGGAGCTTTTCAGTCAGATCCATCGGCTGCCCCATTGTGTACACCTCGCATGTTTCATTTTTAATAAGATGTGCCTATGGCAGTATAGCACATTTCAGAAAAAAAGCAAAGAGTTCCTGCCGCGCCGCCGGGATATTTTCCGTCCCCGGCGGGTCTGGGAGGGCCCTCTCCCGCATAATCCTGGAAAAAGAGGAGAAAATGGGCCTGTGGTTTTTCTCTCCCAATCGTTCATTTTGGAGGCGGGTATGCGCAGACGTCTGTTTTTCTGGGAGCTGGCGGGCTTTCTGTTCACCGGGGCGCTGGGAACGGCGCTCCATTTTGTCTACGACTGGAGCGGGCGGGCCCCTGCGGCGGCGGTCTTCTCCGCCGTCAATGAGTCCACCTGGGAGCACATGAAGCTTTTGTTTGTGCCGGTGTTTTTGTTCTCCGTGATTCAGATGGGCTTTCTGGGGCGGGACTGCCCCCACCTGCTGTGGTGCAGGGCCCTCTCCGCCCTGGCGGGACTGGCGCTGATTCCGGTTTTGTTCTATACCTACACCGGCGTTCTGGGCTATCACGTCGTCTGGGCGGACATCGCCGTGTTTTTTTTGGCGGACGGGGCGCTGTTTGCCCTGGACGGCTGGCTGCTGCGCCGGGGAAGGCAGCGGGCCCTGTGGCGGCAGGTGGCCGGGCTGGCGGTGCTGTGGGGGCTGATGTTCGCCTTTGTGCTTTGCACCGTCCGCCCGCCCCGCATCGCCCTGTGGCGGGACCCTGTGACGGGACAGTACGGCGTCACGCTGTAAAAAAGCGCCCCTCGGGGGCGCTTTCGCATTTTCTCCCCGCCGCCGGAGTTCACATTGATTTTACATCCCCCCGCCTTGACCCCGGGGGGATTCCGCAGTATAATATTTCAGTAAAATGACGATGAAAGGAGAAGCACGGATGAAGACGGAGGTCCGAAAGCCAGTGGCGCCCTTTTACGCGGTGGCGGCGCTGTGGATTGTCTATGCCCTGCTGTTTCCACTGTACGCCCCCGCCCACTACGCCCTGCTGGTGGCCGCCTCCGCGGCGGTGTACCTCATCGCCGACGCCCTGTGCAAAAGCGGCGGCGTGGTGGGGGAGAAAAAGGCCGCCCCCAAGGCGGAGAAAAAAGCGGCGGAGCCCCATACCGGCAGCGCCGAGCTGGACAAGATGCTCAAAGACGGGCGGCTGGCCGTCGCCGAGATGAAGCGGCTGGACGACAACATCGCCGACCCCGGCGTCTCCGCCGACATCGTGCGGCTGGAGCAGGTGTCGGAGAAGATCTTCGAGGCGGTGAAGGACCGGCCGGAGAAGCTGCCCCAGATCCACAAGTTCATGGACTACTACCTGCCCACCACGTTGAAGCTCCTGAACGCCTACGACCGCATGAGCGCCACCGGCGTCTCCGGGGAGAACATCGACGGCACGCTTACCAAGGTGGAGGGCATGATGCGCAACATCGTGGCCGCCTTTGAAAAGCAGCTGGACGCCCTGTACGGCGCCGACGCCCTGGACATCTCCACGGACATCACCGTGCTGGAGACCATGATGGCCCGGGAGGGCCTGACGGGCCAGCCGTTGAAAGCGGAGACCGCGCCGCCGGAGGACGGCACGGACATCCGTCTGGAGCTGTGAGGGGGCCCGCCGTGGAAAAGAGGGAACGGGACATGCCCTGGTGGGGATTCGCCCTGCCGGCGGCCTGCTGCTGGGCGCTGGGCATTGCTTGGGTTCCCCTCCATTTGGAGAATCCGGACGGGCTGGACGTCATGGTGGCGCTGGTATGGCTGGCAAGCGCCGTGGTCTGGACCGTTCGGGCAGCCGGGGCATTCCGCAGGCGGAACGCCCCGGAGGACGAGGGCCGGGACTGAGGGCGGCGGCATCGGCCGTATTGACACTTTGGGCCATTGGCGAAGCGGGAGGAAACGGGATGAAGCGGAGAGACCTTCTCTGGCACTATGTTTATATCGTATTCTTCGCGGGATTGGGCGCCGCCTGCCTGTGGCTTGACCGGATCTGCGACTATACCATCCCGATGACGGCCGTCGGGTTCTGCTGGCTGGCGCTGGCGGCGGGGGCGGTGCCGGCGGCCCGGGCCGCACGGCGGAGCGGACGGGACTTCCAGTCTCTCCTCCAGGGCTGCGGCTGTGTGGTGGTCGGCGCGACGGGACTGTGCTGGGGTCTTGCCAACAAAGACGCCTTCCAGCAGTTCATAGGCGTCCTCTGGCTGGCGCTGGCGGCACAGTGGCTGGTCCGGGGCATTCGGAGGCTCCGGGAGGGCGGGGACGCCGGATGAGGAGGAGTCCTCCCGCGGAGCCCGCGGGGATGCCCGGCGGCATCCGTATTCTAAATACCGAAATAAGAAATCAACTTTTACGGAGGAGACAACCATGACTGAGAACCATGACTTTGAGCTGACCCTGACCCCCGACGCCTCCGCGGCCGCGGAGGCCGTGCCGGAGCTGACGCTGGATCCCTCCGCCCCCGCCGCCCCGGCCCCGGAGCCGGCCAAGCCGGAGGTAAAGCCGGTGGAGATCGACGACTCCATGCTCTCCGAGGCGGAGAAGAAGGCGGTGGAGGACTTCTCCAAGAAGATCGACGTGATGGACTCCAACATGATCTTGCAGTACGGCGCGGCCGCCCAGAAGAACGTGGCGGGCTTCTCTGAGAACGCGCTGAAATCCGTGCGGACCAAGGACCTGGGGGAGATCGGCAAGTCCCTCTCGGAGCTGGTGGTGGAGCTGAAGGACTTTGGCGAGGAGGAGGAGAAAAAGGGCCTCTTCGGCAAGTTCAAAAAGGCCGGGAACAAGCTGGAGACCATGAAGGCCCAGCACGCCAAGGTGGAGGCCAACGTGGACAAGATCGCCCGGGAGCTGGAGGCGCACCAGGTGGCCCTGCTGAAGGACGTGGCCATGTTCGACCAGATGTACGAGCTGAACCTCAAGTACTACAAGGAGCTGACCATGTACATCCTGGCGGGCAAAAAGAAACTGGCCGACGTGCGGGAGAATGAGCTCCCCGCCCTGCGGGCCCGGGCGGAGCAGACCGGCGCCCAGGAGGACGCCCAGGCCTACAACGACAAGGTGCAGATGTGCGAGCGGTTTGAGAAGAAGCTCCACGACCTGGAGCTGACCCGCATGATCTCCATCCAGATGGGTCCCCAGACCCGGCTCCTCCAGAACAATGACACGCTGATGGTGGAGAAGATCCAGTCCTCCCTGGTGAACACCATCCCCCTGTGGAAGAGCCAGATGGTGCTGGCCCTGGGCATGGAGCACGGCCGCCAGGCCACCGCCGCCCAGAGCGCCGTGACGGAGATGACCAACGAGCTTCTCAAGAAGAACGCCGACATGCTGAAAATGGGCACCATCCAGACCGCCCGGGAGGCGGAGCGGAGCATTGTGGACATCGAGACCCTCCAGCACACCAATGAGCAGCTGATCTCCACGCTGGACGAGGTTTTGAACATCCAGCGGGAGGGCGCCGAGAAGCGCAGGGCCGCCGAGGCGGAGCTGGGCCGCATTGAGGGCGAGCTCCGGGCGAAGCTGATGGAGCTGAGAAAGTAGCCGTCACAGGCGCTCCCGGGCGATGGAGAAGGCGGCCGGGAACATGGTCTCCGGATCCATGTCCTGCCGCTCCAGGCAGGCGTCCCGACAGCGCTCCGGCGCCGCCGGATTGTTCTCCTCCAGCCGCTTGATTCCGTTATATGCCCGGCAGTCAGTAAAGCCCGCGGCGCGGTGGGACCGGGCGTATTCATACGGCGGCTCCATGAAGGCGGTCATGGAAATTCCTCCTATATACGCCTATAAACGCATAACATATACGATGAAACCGTATGCCAAGAGGCGCGTTACGCAGATACCTGCCAGGCGGCTGAAAGAACTTCGGGAAAACCGCAGAGTCTGCCAACGGGGGATGGCGGAACATCCCGGTTTTTCGTTTCGGGGCTGTCTAGAGTCTGTTTTAAAACCGTCAAAACGCCGTCTTAGGGCGTCTTTTTCCGCCGGGGCTACGTTGATTTGACTTGAAATCCGCTAGGATTCCCGCGTCAAATCGCCTTGCTCGACAGAAAAATCTGCTCCAATCCGGCATTCTGCCGGTTTTCAAACAGACTCTAGGCCCTGATCGCCATTGCCGGCTACTACCTGTATCCATTGACTATCATGCGGACCGGACGGATGTGCCGGACTTCAATACAACCGAGGCAGAGGGGTGAGCCTATGAAATTTTTCCAAAAACGCCCGGTGGCCGTGGCCGTGATGATCGCCGCCATCCTGGCGGGAATCCTGCTGGGAAACGCCCGCAGGCCCGACGGCGCGGGGGACGCGGCCACCTCCATCGTGGGAAACTACCAGTACGTCATGGACGGCGAGGGCGTCGTCTCCGAGAGGACCATGGCCTACATCGACGATATGAACGCCTCGCTGTTCGCCCAGACCGGCGCCCAGATCGCCGTGATCGTGACGGACACCACCGGGGATGCGGAGATCGGCGACTACACCCAGCGGGAATTTGACCGCCTGGGGGTGGGGGCCAGGGAGACCAACAACGGCGTGCTGCTGGTGCTGGCCCTGCGCAACATGTACATGGGCGAGGCGGACGGAGACTACTATATCGCTTGGGGCAGCGGCTTCCGCGGCCGGGAGCAGGACAGCCTGTACAGCATCATGCTGGACCGCATGGAGGAGCCCTTTGCCAGGAAGGACTACGACCAGGCGGTGCGCAGGACCTTTGACAGCCTGGTGGAGTATTTAGAGGGACTGTATGGCGTGACGGTGAAGGAGAACTACATTCCCGCCGTCCGGCAGGAGTACACCGCCCTGGCCGGGAACTACGAGACCCGGACCACCGGCTATGTGCCGCCCTCTCCCCTGGCGCTGGTGAGCGGGCTGGTGATTTTGCTGGTTGTGCTCTTCGCGGTGTGGATCGCCCTGGACGCCATGCGCTACCGGCGGTACCGCCGGCGGTACATGATGCCCGGCATGGGGATTCCCACGGTTCCCTATTACCCGGTGTTCTGGGGCCGGCCCCGGCGGCGCAGGCCGCCTCTGCCCCCCAGACCGCCCCGCAGGCCGCCTCCCCCGCCGCCCCCAAGAGGGGGAGGCGGAAGACCGCCCCGGCCGCCCCGCGGGGGCTTTGGCGGCGGTTCCTTTGGCGGCGGAGGCGGCCGCGGAGGCTTTGGCGGCGGTTCTTTCGGCGGCGGAGGCGGCCGCGGGGGCTTTGGCGGCGGTTCCTTCGGCGGCGGAGGCGGCCGCGGAGGCTTCGGCGGCGGTTCTTTCGGCGGCGGAGGAGGCCGCGGGGGTTTCGGCGGCGGTTCCTTCGGCGGCGGAGGCGGCCGCGGGGGCTTTGGCGGCGGTTCCTTCGGCGGCGGCGGAGGCCGCGGAGGCGGGCGCCGGTAGGCCGCGGAAAGAGAAGTGAAGAGGCACGGCCCTTTGGGGCCGTGCCTTTGCGCGTTGGGGCCGCTTTCTCCAAGAGGGCCGGAGGGCCGGTGTTTCCGTGAGGGAAGAATCGAAATTTAATTGATTGCTTCGATTTTATTTTCGTATAAAATTCGTCTGATTCATATCCGTTGGGAGATCTATGGTGCTGATTTATGATGAAGAATAGAGTACAGAATAAATTCTATACGGTGTTCTGTATTTCATTCTTGTGAAAAGTGTGGTATGATGTCACACGCTGAACTCACATTTATAAAGGAGAGAGATTATGACTAGCGCACAAATCTGTATTATGGGCACCATTATCCTGTACCTGTGTTTTGTGATCTTTACGGGGGTGATGATCGGCCGCCGGTCCAAGAAGAGCGCCGAGGGCTTTTACCTGGGCGGGCGGGGCATGGGGCCCCTGGTCACCGCCATGAGCGCGGAGGCCTCCGACATGAGCAGCTACCTGCTGATGGGGATTCCCGGACTCGCGTACCTCTCCGGCGTGGCCGACGCCAGCTGGACCGCCATCGGCCTGGCTGTGGGCACCTACCTGAACTTTCTGCTGGTGGCGAAGCGGCTGCGCCGGTACAGCGTGAAGCTGGACGCCATCACCATTCCCGGCTTTATCTCCAAGCGCTACGGTGAGAAGAGGCCGGTAATCATGTGCATCTCCGCCCTGATTATTCTCATCTTCTTCGTGCCCTACGTGGCCTCGGGCCTGGCGGCCATCGGAAAGCTGTTCAACAGCCTGTTCGGCTGGGACTACATGGCGGCGGTGATCATCGGGGCCATTGTCATCATCAGCTACACCTCCATCGGCGGATTCAGCGCCGTGGCCACCATGGACTTGATTCAGTCCGTTATTATGACCGTGGCCCTGGCCATTATCGTGGTGTTCGGCATTGTCCAGGCCGGGGGCATGGACGCCGTGCTGGACCACGCCCGGTCCCTGCCCGGATTCCTCACCTTTACGGAGACCTACAACGCGGCCTCAGGCAGCGCCGAGCCCTATGGCTTTATCCGCATTATCTCCATGATGGCCTGGGGGCTGGGCTACTTCGGCATGCCTCACATCCTGGTGCGGTTCATGGCCATCCGGGATGAGAACGAGCTGAAGCTCTCCCGCCGGATTGCCTCTGTGTGGGTGGTGATTTCCATGGGCGTGGCGGTATTCATCGGCATTGTGGGACACGCGGTCTCTTCCGTGGGCCGGGTGCCCTATCTGGAGGGCAGCGCCACGGAGACCATCATCGTCAAGCTCTCCGACCTGCTCTCCTCCTATGGCATTTTCCCCGCCATTGTGGCCGGGTGTATTTTGGCCGGCATTCTGGCGGCCACCATGTCCACCGCCGACAGCCAGCTGCTGGCCGCCGCCTCCGCGTTCTCGGAGAACCTGGTGCAGGATGTGTTGGGCGTAAAGCTGACAGAGCGGCAGACCATGCTCATCGCCCGGCTCACCGTGGTGGTCATCGCCGTCATCGCCCTGTTCCTGGCCGCGGACCCGGACAGCAATGTGTTCCAGATCGTCTCCTTCGCCTGGGCGGGCTTTGGCGCTACCTTCGGGCCCGCCATTCTGTGCGCGCTGTTCTGGAAGCGCAGCAACCGCCAGGGCATTATGGCCGGCCTTGTAGCCGGCGGGGCCATGATCTTTATCTGGAAGTTCCTGGTGAAGCCCCTGGGAGGCATTTGGAATATCTACGAGCTGCTGCCCGCCTTCCTGGTGGCCTGCGCGGTGATTGCGGTGGTCTCCCTGGCCACGCCCAAGCCGGACGGGGAGATTGAGCGCGTCTTCGACGAGATGGGCGGAAAATAATCGGAGCGGAGAAGCATCTCAAAGACGTCCCGCCGGCGCTGAGAGAGGGAGGCGCTCCGGAGGTATCAATTTCTTTTTCAGGCGGCGGTGAAAATGAGGGGCCCCGTCCAGCTGGAACATCCGAGCCATAGCTGGACGGGGCTTTTTGCGCGGCGGCGCGGAGAATCAAATAGGACTCCGGAGGACCTCAAAAAGGACGGAATCAGTGGTTTTGAATGTTCAAAACCACTGATTTTTTGCGTCCGGCAAAAAAATTATGGGGAAGGGCGCACGCGGGCGTACAACTTTCCAGGGGAGCGGGGCCTTTTGTGTAGGGAGATTTCGGAGAGGAGGCGGTCAATTGGAGAGATGGGACAGCGGAGCCTTCTGCCGGGCGTATCTGCGGACCATGGACCCGGAGCGGGCGGCGGCGGAGACCGGGCGGGGGGACGGTTTTTCCCTGCTGGGGGGCAAGGCCGTGCAGGCGCGGCTGGAGAGGATGCGGACGGACGCCGCGGGACAGCTGCGGCGGGAGGACGCGGTGCGGCGGCTGGCGCAGATGGCCTTCGGCAGGGCCAACGACGCGGTGCGCCTGGCCCTGCATCCCGGAGAGGTGGACCCGGAGGGGCTGGACCTCTCCGCCGTGACGGAATTCAAGGTGACGGACAAGGGCGGCGTGGAGGTGAAGCTTGCGGACCGGGTGCGGGCGCTGGAGACGCTGTGTTCCCTGCTGGAGGACAGCGGCGGCCGCGGGGCCGAGGCGCTGTACCGGGCCCTGTCGGAGAGCCGCGGCGAAGGGGAGGAGGGATGGGGCGACGGATGAGATCACGGTGTTTTCCCCCAAGCAGAGACGAGTATTGACCTGGTGGCAGTCGGAGCGGTGGGAGGCGGTTATCTGCGACGGCGCGGTGCGCAGCGGCAAGACCCTCTCCATGGGGGTGTCCTTCTTCCTGTGGGCCCAGGCCCGGTTTGACGGGCGGCAGTTTGGGCTTTGCGGAAAGACCATCGGCGCTCTGCGGCGGAATCTGCTGGCGGAGCTGGCGCCCTATCTGCGGAGCGTGGGGATGAACGTCCGGGAGCGGCGGGCGGAGAATATGCTGGTGGTGCGGTTTCTGGGACATGAGAACCGCTATCTGCTCTTTGGCGGGCGGGACGAGTCCAGCGCGGCGCTGATCCAGGGGAGCACCCTGGCGGGAGTGCTGCTGGACGAGACGGCGCTGATGCCGCGCTCCTTCGTGGAACAGGCCGTTGCCCGGTGCAGCGTGCCGGGGAGCCGGCTGTGGTTCAACTGCAACCCGGAGGGGCCACAGCACTGGTTCTACCGGGAGTGGATCCAAAAGGCGGAGGAGCGGCGGGCGCTGCATCTCCACTTCACCATGGACGATAACCCCGCCCTGTCCCGGCGGATTCGGGAGCGGTACCAGCGGGCCTATTCCGGGGTGTTCTACCGGCGGTTTGTGCTGGGGGAGTGGGCCGCCGCCCAGGGGCTGGTGTACGACTTCTTCCGCCGGGAGCGGGACGCCCCGGCGGCCCCGGCGGGGCCCTTTGCCCGGTGGCGGATCTCCGTGGACTACGGGACGGCCAACCCCGCCTCCTTCGGGCTGTGGGGAGAGCTGGACGGGATCTGGTACCGGGTGCGGGAGTTCTATTACAGCTCCCGGAGGACCGGGCGGCAGCGGACGGACGCGGAGTACGCGGAGGATCTGGAGGCTTTGGCCGGGGGCAGGGAGATCCAGCGGGTGATCGTTGACCCCTCGGCGGCCAGCTTCATTGAGGTTCTGCGGCGGCGGGGGTTCCGGGTGGTCCGGGCGGACAACGGCGTGCCGGACGGCATCCGGGTGACGGCGGACCTGCTGAAGCGGGGGCGGATCGTGATCTGCCGGGAGTGCCGGGACTGCCTGCGGGAGATAGAGCTCTACTGCTGGGAGGAGCGGGCCGGGCGGGACGCCCCCAGGAAGGAGAACGACCACGCCATGGACGAGACGCGGTACTTCGCCATGGATCTGGCGGGGGGAGACGGCGGCTTTGCCGTTATGAGCGTGGAGCGGAGAGTATGAGGGGGATCAGGAATTTGAGATGGTTCAAAAAGCGGCGGGCGGAGGTGCTGCCGGCGGCGGTGCAGCTGCGGAGCGGCGAGCGGCACCCCTTCGGGATGCTGGGGGACTATGTGCCTTTGCGCCGGGGGGAGGCCCGGCTGTACCAGGCGGTGCGGGAGGCCGTGCCGGTGGTGGACGCGGCGGTGTACAAGCTGATCCGCATGACCGGGGGCGTGACGGTGCGGTGCGCCGACGGGGCGGCGGAGCGGGCCCTGGGGGAGTTTTTGCGGACGGTGCCCGCGGGGCGGGGGCAGTTCGGCGTCAACGCGTTTTTGGACTGCTACCTGGACGCGCTTTTGACCTGCGGGCGGGCCGTAGGCGAGATCGTGCCCGCCGGAGACGGGGCGGACATCGCCGCTTTGCTGTGCGGCAGGGTGGAGGACATTGAGATCCGGGAGGGTGAGCACCCGCTGGAGTTTGAGATCTGCGGGGCGGACGAGAACGGACGGATGGGGCCCCTGCCCTATCAGGACCTGCTGCTGTTTACGCCGCTGAATCCGGAGGCCGGGAGCCCCTACGGCGTGTCGCTGCTGCGGTCGCTGCCCTTTCTGTCGGACATTTTGACCAAGATCTACCACACCATCGGCGTCAACTGGGAGCGGTGCGGAAATGTGCGCTTCGCCGTGACATGCAGGAACGGCGAGAGCGGGTCCGCGGCGGAGCGGGGGCGGCTGCTGGCGGAGGAGTGGTCCCGGGCCATGCGGGAGGGCCGGAACGGCAGCGTACGGGACTTCGTGGCCGTGGGGGACGTGGAGATCAAGGCCATCGGCGGCGACGCGCCCATTCTGGACAGCGAGACGCCGGTGCGGCAGATTTTGGAGCAGATCGTGGCCAAGACCGGCATTCCGCCCTTTATGCTGGGGCTGAGCTGGAGCTCCACGGAGCGCATGAGCTCCCAGCAGGCGGACCTGCTGACCACGGAGATCACCGCCCTGCGGCGGACGCTGACGCCGGTGGTGGAGCGGATCTGCCGGCTGTGGCTGCGGATGCACGGGTACACCTGCGGCTTTGAGGTGGTTTGGGACGACATCAATCTCCAGGACCAGGTGGAGGAGGCCCGGGCGGAGCTGTACCGGGAACAGGCCAGGAGGCTGAGAATTGAAAATGACGAGAGAGAGGCCGGAAGGGAGGAGCGCCATGGAAGTGCGTAAGGAGCGGAGCGAGGCGGCGGCGGGACTGCCGGGGCGGGAGGAGCTGGAGGCCATCAACCGGTTTGCCAAGACGCCGCTTGCGGCGGAGCAGGTGTACACCTTCACCCTGCGGCTGTGCGACAACGAGGTGGACCGGGACTTTGAGCGGTTCGACGCGGCGGCGCTGGAGCGGCTGGGAGAGCTGTTTGTGGGAAAGAGCGGCGTCTTTGACCACCAGTGGTCCGCCAGGGGACAGACGGCCCGGATCTACCGGACGGAGGTGACGCGGGAGCCGTCCATGACCACGGCGGCGGGAGACGAGTACCGCTGGCTCAAGGGCTGGGCCTATCTGCTGCGGACGGAGAAAAACGCGGATCTCATCGCTGAAATCGAGGGCGGCATCAAAAAGGAGGTCAGCGTGGGATGCAGCGTGAAACACAGCGTGTGCTCCATCTGCGGCGCAGAGGGCGGCTGCCGGCACGTGAGGGGGCAGGCCTACGATGGGAAGCTGTGCTTTACGGAGCTGAGGAATCCCACAGACGCCTATGAGTGGTCCTTTGTGGCGGTGCCCGCCCAGCGGGGCGCGGGGGTATTGAAGCGCTTCGGCCAGGAGGAGGAGCAGACGGCCCGGCTGCGCAGGGAGGCGGCTCTGGGGCGGAAGTACCTCTCGGCGCTGCGGCGGGAGGTGGTGCGGCTGGCCATGCTGGCGGACGACCGCCTGGACGGCGGCGTGCTTTCCAAGGCGGCGGAGCGGATGGAGGAGCCGGAGTTGCTGGCCATGAGGGACGCCTATGCCGCCCAGGCGGCCAGGCGGTTTCCCGCGGCGCCCCAGCTGCGGCCCCGTCCCGCGGAGGCAGGGGAGGACGCGGGGGCGTTTCAGATCTGATGGGTCCGCGGCGGAAGCGGCGGCAGAGCGGGGACAGGCGGTCTCTTCCCCGGTCTGGAGCCATAAAAATCAAGACAATGACAGGAGGACGGCAATGAGGGTTTCTTACGAGGGCATCGGCCAGTGGGCGGCCACCTTCGCCTGCGGCGGCGTGAAAGAGGGAGAGGTGGTGAAGGTCAGCGGCAGCGGCGCGGTGAGCGCCTGCGAGGCGGGTGAGCGGTTCTGCGGCGTGGCGCTGGCGGTGAGCCGGGACGGCGAAGCCTGCACAGTGGCTCTGGGGGGCGTGGTGACCGCCGGATACTCCGGCGACACGGTTCCCACCGCAGGCTGGATCAGCCTGACGGCGGACGGCAGCGGCGGCGTGACCGTGGCCGAGGGCGAGCAGCGCTATCTGGCGGTGGATGTGGACGGCGCCGCCAGGACGGTGACATTTGTACTGTAAAGCAGGAGAGGGAGGAACGCGCGTATGGCATATCATTTTGAGAACGTGAGACTGGAGAAGGAGATGTACGGCCGGGGCGGCCGGACTTTTGCCCAGACGCTGGAGGAGCTGGACCCCAGCGAGGGGTACCGGGGCACGGCCCTGGAGGGGCTGGACGCCTTCCAGCGGCAGCTGAAGCGGTTTGACATCCACGTCAAGGGCGCGGGCAGCGACATGGTGGAGAAGTTCTTCCACACCTCGGACTCCGCCGTGCTGTTTCCGGAGTTTGTCTCCCGGGCGGTGCGGCAGGGGCTGGAGGAGGAGAGCGTTCTGCCGGCCATCACCGCCACGGTGACCCGGTTTGACGGCATGGACTACCGCTCCATCGCCTCCGTGCCCACGGAGGAGCAGAAGAAGCTCCGCCGGGTGGAGGAGGGGGCGGAGATCCCTCAGACCACCATCCGCACCCAGGAGAACCTGGTGCGGCTCCACAAGCGGGGCAGGATGCTGGTGGCCTCCTACGAGGCCATCCGGTTCCAGCGGCTGGACCTCTTTTCCGTGACGCTGCGGCAGATCGGCGCGTACATCGGGCGGATGCACCTGGAGGACGCCATCCGGGTTCTCCGGAACGGCGACGGCAACCAGAACCCTGCCCCGGTGTTCACCGTGGGCACGGCCCCCATTGCCAAGGGCGTGAAGGCCATGTCCTACGGGGCGCTGCTGGACTTCTGGAGCCAGTTTGACCCCTACACCATGAACACCATGCTGGTGAGCGGCGACATGATGCTCTCCATGCTGAAGCTGCCGGAGTTCCAGAACCCCCTGACGGGGCTGAACTTCCAGGGCACCGGCACCCTGACCTCCCCCCTGGGGGCAAAGCTGCTGCGGACCTCCGCCATGCCCGCCAGGACCATCATCGGCCTGGACAGGAACTACGCTCTGGAGCAGATCTGCGGCAGCGAGATCACGGTGGAGTACGACAAGCTCATTGACCGCCAGATGGAGCGGGCGGCCATTACCTCCATCTCCGGCTTTGCCAAGCTCTTCGCCGACGCCGCCAAGGTTTTGACCGTGACGGAATGAGGGAGGAGATTTTGACGCTGGCCCGGGCGGCGTCCGGCGCGGGAGAGGCGGAGGAGGCCCTGCTGGAGCCGCTGTGCAGGGCGGCCTATCTCCGCTGGGAGGCCCGGCTGCGGCCGGGGCTGACCCCGGAGGCGTGCGGAGCGGCGTTTGCCTGCGCCGCCGCCTTCACGGCGGCGGCGGACCTGGCGGCAGGCCGGGGCGGCGGCGCGGTTGCCGCCTTTACGGCGGGGGACGTCTCCGTGAGGGGACGGGGGGCGGCGGAGACCGCCTCTCTTTCCAGGGACCTGCGCCGGACGGCGGAGGGGCTGATGGCCCCCTACGCGGAGGAGGCGGACTTTTGCTTTCGGGGGGTGCGGGGATGACAGACTGGGTGCGGGAGATTCTGGAGCGGTACGGCCAAAGGGCGGTTCTTGAGATGGCGGAGGGAGAACGGGACGTCCGGGCCTTTTTGCAGCCGGTGCGGGAGCGGCGGGAGGAGGCTTCCGGGACAGTGACGGAGATGGGCTGGGTGGACGGGCGGCTTTGGCTGTATCTTGGCCGGGAGGAGATCCGGCCCGGGGACACGGTGCGGTGGAACGGTATGGCGTTTCAGGCGCGCAGCAGCCGGCCCTATGTGATCGGAGGGACGCTGAGCCACTGGTGGGCGTCCCTGGAGCGGAGACGGGAGGCGGCGGAGTGCGGGAGCTGACACAGGTGCGGGACGCGGTGATGGCCGCCATCCGGAGCGCGGGGCTGACGGCCCTGCCCGCCTTTCCGCCGGAGCGGGCCAAGGCCTATGAAGGGGCGGTGGCCGCCGTGGCGGTGGGAACTGTCCAGGGGAGGGCCCTGGGCTTGTGCGACTATCTGGGCGAGACCCGGGACAAAGAGACCGGCGCCGTGAGGGAGCTGTACGGAAAGCAGCTGGAGGGCGTGGTTACGGTGGACGTCCGGGGCCGCAGGGCCGCAGACTGTGAGGCGGGCTGTGAGACGGCGGCGGAGGCGCTGCTGGGAGCGCTGCCCGCCGGCATCCGGCCCGGGGAGCTGTGCTGGGAGGCCCTGGCGTGGGAGCGGGAGACGGGGATGTTCCTGCGGCGGGGGCGGCTGCGGTGCAGGGCCCTCTTTACGGCGGAGAGCCGGGAGGACGGAGGGGAATTTCTGGACTTCATCTTGAAAGGGGTTGTGTGCAATTGAGCGGAATCGTACATGAGCGGCCGGGAGTCTACTCGGTCTACGACACGTCGGCGGTGGTGTCCGGCGGACAGGCGCCAAGGGCCGTGGGCGTGGCCGCCAGGGCGGCCAAAGGCACGGTGGGGGCCGCCGTGACCGTGACCGGCTACGCCGCCGGGGCGGAGGCCTTCGGCGAGGACGCCGCGCCGGGAATGGGGGCGCTGCTGCGGCTGCTGTTTCTCAACGGCGCGTCCAGCGTGACGGCGGTGCGGGTGGCGGACGATGGGACGCCGGGGGATTACCAGGCAGCCTTTGAGGCGCTGAACAAGCAGGACGTACAGGTGGTGGTGTGCGACAGCGCCGACCGGGCGGTACAGCAGGCGCTGCGGGACGCGGTGGAGGAGGCCTCCGCCGCCCGGCGGGAGCGCGTGGCCGTGGTGGGCGGCAGCGGGGAGGACGCGGCGGCCCTGGTGGAGCGCGCGGCGGCGCTGAACAGCGAGCGCGTGGTGCTGGTGGGGCCCGACGCGCTGGACGGCCGGGGAGGGGTGCTCCCCTCCGTGTTCGCCGCGGCCGCTGTGGCGGGGGCCGTGGCCGCGGGCCAGGACCCTGCGGCGCCCCTCAACGGCGCGGCCCTGCGGGGGCTGGAGGGGCTTGCCGCCGATTACAGCGACGGCGAGATCGACCTCTTGGTGCGGGGCGGCGTGACGCCTCTGGAGAGCGCCGCGGGGGTGATCTCCCCGGTGCGGGGCATCACCACCCGAACCACCACCGGCGGCGCGGCCGACGCCACCTGGCGGGAGCTGACCACCGTCCTCATCGCGGACGACGTGATTCCCTCCATCCGCAACGCGCTGCGGAGCAAGTTCTCCCGGGCCAAGAACACGGCCCGGAACCGGGGGGCCATCCGCTCCCAGGTGATTGTGGAGCTGGAGAAGAAGACGGCGGCGGAGATTATCGACAGCTACGGAGACGTGACGGTATCCGCCTCCCCCGACGACCCCACGGTGTGCCTGGTGGAGTTCGGCTTTGCCGTGGCCCACGGGCTGAACCAGATCTATCTGACGGTACACATCACGGTATAAGGAGGACGAGGAATGGAGACAAGGGGATTTCCCACCAGCGCGGACATTTATCTGGAGCTGGACGGCAAGAAAATCGCGGTGGTGCAGGGGTACACCGCCAGGGCCGCCAAGTCCTCCCGGTTTGTGGAGGCCTTCGGCGAGAGCGAGCCGGTGGCCGCTGTCGACGGGCAGAGGACGTATACCCTGGAGCTGACGCGGCTGTACGCCACGGACGACGCCGTGTCCGACGGCATCAGCTTCTATGACCTGGAGGACTTCTCCCTGGTGATCTGCAAGCCGGACCGGAAGGTCATTTACAGCGGCTGCCAGTGGAGCGAGATTCAGGAGGAGGGCCGGCTGAACGACATGGTGGCGGAAAAGGTGACGCTGGCGGCCTCCAAGCGGATCGAGACCACGGCGTGAGGGAGATCGACGAGCTGCGGCCGCTGACGGCGGGGCGGCTGCTGGCGCTGTGGCGGGAGGTTCGGGAGGCGGCGGAGGACCCGCTGGAGCGAACCGTCCTCTGCAACGCCAGAATCGCGGCGGCCTGCTGCTTTTTCCGGGGAGAGCCGGTCTTCGAGAACGAGAGGGCGGTGCTGGCGGCCCTGACGGGACGCCAGCTGGAGCGGCTGCTGCTGCGCCTGGCGGAGGCGGAGCCCGGCCCGGAGGGGACGGGGAATCCGTCCTTTGACCAGGGACGCTTTGAGGCGCTGCGGGAGGGCTGAGAGATGGACTATATACGCGAGGAGCTCCGGCGGCAGCGGGAGGCGCTGGCAGGCCTGCTGCTGGGCAGGGGCTCCCGCCCAGGCGAGGGGGGCGGTGAGGACGGAGCGGGGACCGGGACGCCTTTCACGGAGGGAGGCGTACAGCCGGAGGCCCTCACAGCCGGTGCGGAACTCTCCCCGGAGGGAGGGCGGGCAGTCCGCCCGGCGGAGAGGGGCCTCCGGGGGCCTTTTGCCGGGAGTGGGGGGCTGGCGGCCCCCGGGCCTTCGGGCTCTCGTCCCGGGGCGGAGGAAGCGGGCTTTGCGCCTCCGTGTGATCTGCTTCCGGGGATTCCGGGATTTTACCCTGGGACGGAGGAGGCGGAGCGTGCGGCGGCGGTGTGGGAGGCCGCCGGACAGGCCGCTTCCGCGGAACACAGCGGGTGGGACGCTTCCCGCCCGGAGGAGGCCGCCTGGGCCGCGTTGGCCGGCATTGGGCCGGCGGCGGGCGCGGACAGGGCGGGACGCCCGGGAGCGGATTTCGCCCCGGAGCGCGGGGTGACGGAGTTTTTTCAGGCGGAGAGGGGCGGAGGCTCCGCGGAGGCGCTGTCCCGGGCGTTCCAGCGGGACGCCCGCCGGTATGACGGGGGCTTTGCCATGTATTAGGCCTTATTTGAAGCGGGACTTTGAGGAGAGGGGGATGTGTTACGCGTCTGACGTCTATGCGGTATAAGGACTTTACCTGGCCCCACAATCCGGAGATCTACACGGTGGAGCACCGCCGCCGCGTGGCGGTGCACAAGCTGCCCTTCGGCTCCTGCGTGTTTCAGGAGCTGGGGGGCGCGTACCGGGTTTTGCGGGGGGAGGGCGACTTCTTCGGAAGCGGCGCCTACGACCAGTTCCGGCGGCTGGAGGCGGTGTTTCAGGAGGGCGGGCCGGGACAGCTGGTGCACCCGGTATGGAGGGTCCAGAGGGCCTATTTTGTCTCATTGAAGGCCATGGAGCGGCCGCTTCCGGACTACGTGCGCTACAGCTTTGAGTTCTGGGAGGACTGCGGCGGCCCCGGCGGCCTGACGGAGAGCGACGACGGCGGGGCGCTGTCCCGCCCGGGAGCTCAGACCGGAGGCGCGGGCGGGAGCCGGGGTGTCCACATTGTAAAAAAGGGGGAGACCCTGTGGGGGATCGCCCGGAGGTACGGCACGGCGCTGACGGATCTGATCGCGGCCAACCCCCAGATCAAAAACCCCAATCTGATCTATCCGGGAAATGAGGTGAGACTGCCGTGACGGGACGAATTTTCACCAGCGACCACCGGGTCTACGATCTGCCGGAGCTTTTGAGCTGGGAGGTGGTCCACACGGGGACCGTGCCCTGCGACAGCTATTCCGTGGCGTTTCTCTACGACAGGAGCATGGCGGAGGCGCTGCGCCTGGCGGCGGGGTTCGCCGCCATCCACCAGGGAAAGACCGTGCTGCGGGCCATTGTGGACGAATACAGCGTGGAGCTGGGGGCCGGCGGGCTGACGGCCGCCATCACCGGGCGGGGCTACGCGGCCCGGCTGCTGGACAACGAGTCCCGGCCCCTGACCTATCAGGAGGCCACCTTGGCGGAGATTGTGCGGCAGCATGTGACGCCCTACGGCATCACCGCCGGGGAGGTGGCGGACGTGCGGGCCAGCTCCGTCTACACCGTGCCGGCCGGGGTCAGCCAGTGGCGGGCCCTGGAGAGCTTCTGCCGGACCTACGGCGGGTTTTCCCCCCGGTTCTCCCGGGATGGGAAGCTGCTGGCCGCCCCGGAGAGAGACGGCGGAAGACGGCTCTCCATTGGCCAGGAGGATCCGGTGCTCTCCTGCGTTCTGCGGGAGGACCACTACGGCGTGCTGACGGAGGTTTTGGTCATCGACAAGACCAGAAACGCCTCATACAGCGTGAAAAATGAGGACATGATCCGCCGGGGCGGCCAGTGCCGCCGGGTGGTGTACACGCCGGGCCAGAGCACCTGGGACGCCATGCGCTACACAGGGGAGTACCAGATCCGGCGGTCCGGGGAGGACGAGCGGACGGTGACGGTGTGTCTGGCGGGGAGCTTTTTGGCCTTTCCGGGGGACCGGGTGAGCCTGCGGCTGGACCGGATGGGGCTCTCCGGCGTTTTCCGGGTGGCGGAGGCGGTGAACGCCTGCTCGCCGGAGAGGGGCGCCACGGCGGCGCTGACATTAAAGGGAGGATGAGAGTATGTGGCTTTCCAGCAGGATGCGGCCGGTACCGGCCACGGCGGACGCCGATCTGGGCGTCACCACCATTGCGGGAGGCGAGGTGGGCGTGCTGACCAGGGGCGAGGTGCGGGCGGTGCCTGTCTACGGTCCCGGCGGCTACGTGTGGATGCCGGAGAGCGGCGCGGCGGTGCTGGTGGTCAAGGGCGGCCCCGGCGGCGAGGAGCGGTGCGTCTGCGGCGCGCAGCAGTCCGCGCCGCCGGAGGAGATGCGGCCGGGAGAGGTGCTGGTGCGCGGACCCGGCGGAAACTCCGTGTACCTGAGACGGGACGGCACGGTGGTGCTGCGGGGAGAGGTCCGCGTGGAGGGGTCGCTTTGGATCAACGGCAGTCCGTACATTCCCTGTGAGTGTGATATGTGAGGATGGAGACTATGGAGCTGAAACTGCAAAACGGAGACTACGTGCCCGACGGCGTTGGCGGGCTGCTGCGGGTGGAGGGCCGGGAGGCCCTTTTGCAGCGGGCGATGTTCAAGCTGACGGCCCGGCGGGGGGCCTTTCCCTTTCTGCCGGAGCTGGGGAGCCGCCTGCACCGGCTGGGGAAGGTTCCGCTTGCCCAGCGGCAGGCCGCGGCGGCCCAATACGCGGCGGAGGCCCTGGAGGGCGAGGCGCTGACGGTGAAGTCCGCGGCGCTGGAGCCCGGGGCGGAGGGCGCCATGGCCCTGACGGTAGACTGCGTGTGGCGGGGGGAGGCTCTGCCGGTGACGGTGGAGATCATATAGGGAGGAGACAATGGGTGAAAAGCGTTGATGAGATCTACCGGCAGCTGCTGGACAGCTTTGCCCGGCGGGCCGGGTTTGTGCCCGAGGACGCCTGCGACCTGGCGGTGCGGCTGTACGCCGCGGCGGCTCAGATCCAGGCCCTGGATATTCAGGCGGAGTGGGTGCTGGACCAGAGCTTTCCTCAGACGGCCCGGGGCGTGTACCTGGAGCGGCACGCGGCCATGCGGGGGCTGGGGCGCCTGCCGGCGTCCAAAGCCACGGGGATACTGCGGTTCTCCGTGGAGTCGCCGCCGGCGCTGCCGGTGAGCGTTCCGGCGGGAACGGTGTGCATGACGGCGGACGAGCGGCGGTTTCAAACCACGGAGGGCGTAACCCTGGAGGCGGGCAGGACGTATGTGGACGCCCCGGCGGAGGCGCTGGAGGGAGGGAGCGGCGGCAATGCCGTGGCGGGAGCCGTGCGGTTTCTCACCGCCTGCCCTGTGGCGGTGACCTCCTGCGTCAACCCCGGGGCCTTTTCCGGCGGCAGCGACGCCGAGGACGACGAGGCGCTGCGGGAGCGGATTCTGGAGAGCTACCGGCGGCTGCCCAACGGGGCCAACGCCGCCTGGTATGAGCAGACCGCCATGAGCCACGAGGGCGTGGCGGCGGCCCGGGCGGTGGGCCGGGCCCGGGGCGTGGGAACGGTGGACGTGTACATCGCCGGAGAGAACGGACTGCCCGGCGCCGCGCTGCTGGAGGAGGTCCAGGCGGATCTCCAGGAACGGCGGGAGATCGCCGCGGACGTAAGGGTCAAGGCTCCCGCCGCCGTGCCGGTGAACGTGAGCGCGGCCATCGCCGTTGGGGAGAACGCGGATTTCAATGAGGTCAGAGCCCGGGCGGAGCAGGCCGTCATCAACCTTTTCACCGGCCGGATGCTGGGCCGGCCGGTGCTGCTGGCGGAGCTGGGAAGCCGGCTCTACGCCCTGGAGGGCGTGGAGAACTACCGCATCTCCGCGCCCGCGGCGGATTTGGCGGCGGACGGCACGGCGCTGCCGGTGCTGGGGACCCTGAGCGTGACGGAACTGGAGGGGTGAGCGTGTACGAGGCGTATTTGCGGCAGCTGCTCTCGCCCCTGGGCGTCTATGACCTGGGAGACGGCTCTGTGAACGGAGCGGAGCTGTACGCCCTGGGAGAGGCTCTGGACCGGACTGCCCGGCGGCTGGAGACCGTGGAGAGGGAGAGCGTCGCCGCCACGGCGGAGGAGGAGGGCCTGGACCGCCGGGAGGCGCTCTTTGCCCGGCGTCCCGCCGCTGTCACAGCGCAGGAGCGGCGGGACGCCGTCGCGGCCCTGCTTCAGATCGACGGGGACAGCCTGACCCCCTCCGCCATCCACCGCGCCATCCAGGGCTGCGGCATTCGGGCCAAGGCCCTGGAGATGGACGCGGGACGCCTTCGGGTCATCTTTCCCGGGGTGGGCGGCGTTCCGGCGGAGTTTGAGCAGATCGAAAAAATAATTCTGGACATCCTGCCCTGCCATCTGGAGGTGGAGTTTTACTTCCGGTATCTGACCTGGGAGGAGTGCCGGCAGGCCGGGTATACCTGGGCGGCGGTGGAGGACGCGGAGCACACCTGGGAGAGCTTCCAGCTGGCGGTGCCGCCGGAGGCGTGACGGCGCCGCAGTCTCCGCCGCCGGGCGGAGCCCCTCCTGAAAAGAACCGGAGCGGTCCGCGCGGCTCCGGTTTTTTTACAGTTTTTTCAGTGTCGAAAATCCGCATAACCTGCGGTCAGACGCACAACCTGAGACGGAATTCCAAATTGACAGGAGGTTCTTATGAAAAAACGACCAAACCGCTATTGGGCCGCTCTGCTGGCGCCCCTGGCGCTGCTGGCCCTGGCGGGCGCCCTTATGCTCCACCCCTCCGGCGCCGCCATGCCGGCCTCCTCTCCCGCGGCCATACCGGTATCCACGGACAACTGGGGGCTTTCCTTCCAGACCGAGGGGGACTGCCCGGTGGGAAACGCCACGGCGGAGCAGCTGGCCCGGTACGACGCCTGTTTTGTGGGCGACACCTCCCAAAAGGTGATCTACCTGACCTTTGACTGCGGCTACGAAAACGGATACACGGAGCAGATTCTGGACGCGCTGAAAAAGCACCGGGCTCCGGCCGCCTTCTTTGTCGTGGGCAATATGATCGAGACCGCGCCGGATATTATCCGCCGCATGGCGGAGGAGGGACACATCGTGGGAAATCACACCTTCCACCACCCGGATATGTCCAAAATCTCCGATCAGGCGGCGTTTCAGAAGGAGCTGGACGATCTGGCGGCGCTGTATAAGGAGACCACAGGTCAGGACCTGCCAAACTACTACCGCCCGCCCCAGGGGAAGTACAATGAGGAAAACCTGAGGCAGGCCAAGGCCCTGGGCTACAAGACAGTGTTCTGGAGCCTGGCCTATGTGGACTGGTATGTGGACAACCAGCCCTCGGCGGAGCAGGCTTACGCCAAATTGCTGCCCCGCATCCATGACGGGGCCGTTGTACTGCTGCACTCCACCTCCAGAACCAACGCTGAAATTCTGGACGACCTCCTGACGAAATGGGAGGACATGGGCTACACCTTCGCCTCCCTGGATGAGCTTCCGCTTTGCGGCGGCGCGTAAAAAAAGCAGCCCGTACGGGCTGCTCAGACTCTCAAAAAAGCCCTCCGCAGGAATTTCGCGCCCGCAGGCGCGAAATAAAGCGGAATCGTTTTTCCCGCGGCGTGTACGTGGGAAAAACACTTTGCGCGGAGCAGGCGCCGAATTGCGCGCCATAGGCGCGCAGCCGAGGCGCAGAGCGAAACGATCCCCCTCTCAAAAAAGCGGCGAAGCCACTTTTTTGACACGCAGAGCAGTCCGTACGGGCTGCTTTTTCTATCCCTTTTGCCGCCGCACAAAGTCGTGGATGCGGGCAAAGGTCTCTTCGCTGAGATCATGCTCTACCTTGCAGGCGTCTGCCGCCGCGTTTTGGGGCGACACGCCCAGCAGCGCGAAGAGCTCCGTGAGGGTCCTGTGGCGGTGGTAGATCCGGCTGGCGATCTCCAGGCCGCTGTCGTTCAGGGTGATGAGGCCGTCCGCCGCCATGGAGATGTAGCCGTTTTCCCGCAGCTTCTTCATGGCGATGCTGACGCTGGGCTTCGAGTACCCCAGCTCGTTGACAATGTCGATGGAGCGCACGGTGCCCCGCCGCTCCCGCAGGATCAGGATCGCTTCCAGATAGTCCTCCGCGGATTCGTGGATGGTCAAGACGGCACCCCCTTTCATCATAGGATTATGTTAGCAAGTTTGCCCCCGGATTGCAAGATAAACTTATCTTCTGGGGAGGCATGAAAAAATTTTGCAGAAATGAAAAATTCCTGTTGACAATTGGGGACCGGCCTGTTATACTAGCAAATGTTCCGGCGGGTAAGCGGCGGCGAAGAGAACTGCAGGGTACGGCTCGGCCGGGACCACAAAAGTCCCCTTGCACAGCTGGAATGAGCGAGAAGAGACAAGCCACTTTTACAAGTTAACAAAGGTTCCCCGAAAAACCGACAGAGGAAATACATGGGGGTATAGCTCAGCTGGGAGAGCGCTTGAATGGCATTCAAGAGGTCAGCGGTTCGATCCCGCTTATCTCCACCATTGGGAACCTGAAAAGCTCGTTTTGATGAAAGTCAAAACGAGCTTTTCCCATTTTCCAACAGTTTTGCAGATTGATATATCCGAAGAGTGCCATTCATCCCCTCCCCTTGTTAAAGGCGTTCCGAAAGGGACGCCTTTTTTTATTGTCTGGAAAGGAGGCCGCACCATGGCCGCAGAAACAGTCTACGATTATTACTACGGAGATGAAAGCAGACAGTTTTCCTTTTATCGCATTCCCCGCCAGCTCATCACGGGAGAACGTTTCAAACGGTTATCCACAGACGCCAAGCTGCTGTATGGCCTGCTGCTGGACCGTATGGGCCTGTCCCCAACTCTCGGCAATCTGCCCACCACAAGCGGACATTCTGACGGAACTTTCCCTGTTTCACACAAAAGAGATTTGCCGCTTTTGGTTGCTTTGACAGGAGAAGTGTGGTACGATAATCGAGTTAAATGGACAAATGACCGTAGGAGGCGGACGGAATGGGCAAGACCATCAAATACTACATCGTGGCCGCGGACGCGCTGCCGGAGATCTTCGTCAAGGTGGCGGAGGCCAAGCGGATGATGCAGGCCGGAGAGGCAGACACCGTGGGCGAGGCCACCCGCCTGGCGGGCATCAGCCGCAGCGCGTTCTACAAGTACAAGGACGCCGTGCGGCCCTTTAACGACATGAAGTCGGAGCACATCATTACCTTTCAGGCCATGCTGAAGGACGCGACGGGCGTGCTCTCCCGGGTGCTGGCGGTGTTCGCCGCCTCCGGGGCCAATATCCTCACCATCAACCAGAGCATTCCCACCAACGGCTGCGCCGCCGTGACCATCTCCGCCGAGACCAGCGAGATGGCGGAGTCCCTGGAGCAGCTGGTGGCGGACGCGGGGAATCTGGACGGCGTGGTGAAATTCGAGATTCTGGCGGGGTAGAGAGCGTATTTGCGGAGACGGCCGCCCGTTCCCCGGGAATGCCGGTTTCCCCGGAGATTCCCGGGGTCAATTCCCGATTGTCGGAGGAGAGAGGAAAGATGATACAAATCGCGATATTGGGCTTCGGCACCGTGGGCACGGGCGTGGCCAAGGTGGTGGCGGAGAACGCCCGGCAGATTGAGCGCAAGCTGGGGGAGCCCCTCCAGGTGAAGGCGATCCTGGTGCGGAGCTTCAAGGACAGCCCCTTCCGCCAGCTGATGACGGACGATTTTCAGAGAATCGAGGAGGACGGCGCCATCCGGGTGGTGGTGGAGGCCATCGGCGGCGTGGAGGCGGCCTATGATTACACAAAACGGGCCCTGAGCGCCGGCAAGCATGTGGTTACCGCCAACAAGCAGCTGGTGGCGGAGAGGGGCTGGGAGCTGCTGGCTCTGGCCAGAAGGAAAAACGTGAATTACCTCTTTGAGGCCAGCGTGGGCGGCGGCATCCCCATTCTGCACCCCCTGACCCAGTGTATGGCCGCTAACCGCATTGACGAGGTGTACGGCATTTTAAACGGCACCACCAACTATATTCTCACCCGCATGGTGCGCACCGGGGCCTTTTTCTCCGACGCCCTGCGGGAGGCGCAGGCCAAGGGCTATGCCGAGGCGGACCCCACCGCCGACGTGGAGGGCCTTGACGCCGGACGGAAGATCTGCATTCTGGCGGACCTGGCCTTCGGCCACCAGGTGGACCCGGACGGTGTGCCGATAGAGGGCATCTCCAGGATCTCTCTGCGGGATGTGAAGGTGGCCCAGCGGGCGGGATACCGGGTGAAGCTTCTGGGCCGGGCGGTGCGGATGCCCGGCGGCGGGCGCACCGCCTACGTGGCGCCGCACCTGATTCCGGAGGATAACCCCCTGGCCGGTGTGGAGGACGTGTTCAACGCCGTGGTGCTCCGGGGCAATGCCACAGGGGAGGTCATGTTCTATGGCCGGGGCGCCGGGGAGCTGCCCACCGCCTCCGCCTGTGTGGCGGACGTGATGGAGGCCCTCCAGGCCAGCCCCCGCCGGGAGGAGATCGGCTGGTCGCCGGACTCCGCCGGCTTTGAGGACCCGCTGGATCTCCAGACCCGGTACTACTTCCGTATTGAGGGGAGTCTGGCCGACGCGGCCATGGCCTTCGGCCAGGTGGAGGTTCTCAGTGAGGATGGCGAGACCGCTTTTTTGACGGACCCCATCACCGGGCGGGACGCCCAGCGGCAGTCCCGGTCTCTGAATGTGCTCTCCTGCATGCGGGTGCTGGCGTGACTGCCAGGACCGGGCGGAGCGCGTATAATGGAACAGGCGGGAGAGACCCTCTCCCGCGTACATCCATGACAACTTCGAGGTAAAGAAGGAAACACAACTATGAGTTTGATTGTGCAGAAATTCGGCGGCAGCTCTGTCCGGGACGCCCAGCGGCTGCGGAACGTGGCGGGCATCATCGCCGAGACCTATCTGGAGGGGAATGACGTCATCGTGGTTCTCTCAGCCCAGGGGGATACCACCGACGATCTGATCGCCAAGGCCGGGGAGATCAACCCCCGGGCCTCCAAGCGGGAGGTGGATCAGCTTCTCTCCACCGGGGAGCAGATCTCCGTGGCCCTGTGCGCCATGGCGCTGGAGAGCATGGGCCTGCCCTGCGTGTCCCTGACGGCGTGGCAGGTGGGAATCCAGTCCACCACCGTCCACGGAGACGCCCGCATCAAGAAAATTGACCCCGAGCGCATTCAGGCGGAGCTGGACCAGCACCGCATTGTGATTGTCGCCGGCTTCCAAGGCGTGGACCGCAACGGCGACGTCACCACCCTGGGCCGGGGCGGGTCCGACACCAGCGCCGTGGCGCTGGCGGCGGCCTTCCGGGCGGACCTGTGCCAGATCTACACCGACGTGGACGGCGTGTACACCACGGACCCGCGGATTGTCTCCAACGCCCGGAAGCTGGCGGAGATCACCTACGACGAGATGCTGGAGCTGGCCAGCCAGGGCGCCCAGGTGCTCCACAACCGCAGCGTGGAGCTGGCCAAGAAGTTCAGAGTCAATTTGGAAGTGTTGTCGAGCCTGGAGCGCAAGCCCGGCACGAAAGTTAAGGAGGTCGCAAAAGTGGAGAAAACCAACATTGCCGGCGTGGCGAAGGACACCAGCATCGCCCGCATCGCCCTCATCGGCCTGGAGCACAATCCCGGCGTCGCCTTCCAGGTCTTTGATCTTTTGAGCAAGCACAACATCAACGTGGACGTCATCATCCAGTCCATCGGCCGGGAAGAGACCAAGGATATTACCTTTACCCTCCACCGGAAGGACCTGGAGGAGGCGGAGGAGATTCTCAACGCCCGCAAGGCGGCGCTGCGGTTTGACCACATCGAGACGGACGCGGGAATCGGCAAGGTCTCCATCGTGGGCGTGGGGCTGATCAGCAACTGCGGCGTGGCCGCGAAGATGTTTGAGGCCCTCTACGAGGCGGGGATCAATATTCAGATGATCAATACCTCGGAGATCCGGGTCTCCGTTCTCCTGGACGAGGAGGATGTGAACCGGGCTGTTAAGGCGATCCACGCGAAGTTCTTCGATGAGGTTTGATTGAGTATTCCGGCTGCGCCGGGGGCGGGGCTTTTACTCGCCCTGGCGGGCGGGAGGATTTCAGCCATGAGGATGGCTGGGCAATGCACCCCCCATTTTCTCTTTTCGCCGCGCCGAAAAGAGAAAACGGGCCGTGCACGGTCCAAAAGAGAAAAGGGCGCTTTTGGCGCTTGCGGAGGCCTCACGCTTTGATTGAAGGGCGTTTAGCAGACCTGCTGCGTGGACGTATGGACGCGTTTCTCTTCCCGCGCTTCGCGCATAGCCGGGTATGGTTGGGATGGATGGTGCGTTTGACGGGTGTTAGCGGTAGATTTCCTTTGCCAATAAAAAGGCTTGACGGGCTATGGCGTCTTCTCGAAGGACTGCGGCGGCATTTTGCTGTTCCTCATATGTCAGAAACAGGTCTGTTTGAGATTCTGACAGGGTTTCCCGCAATCTCTCCTCCGCGTGATTCTTTCGGGCCTTTTGAAGGAAATATTCCCCGCCTAAAAAATCAACCCAGTGATCTTTCAATTCAGTCAGTAAAATGCTAATGTAATTTTCCATCGCTTTCTCCCCCTAAAAAATGAAATAGGTACGTTTGGGTACTATTGTAGCATGCTCAAACGTGCCTGTCAATAGAAAGAGTAAGGACATTATGCAGTTTTATGAATATCTCCTTGTCCTGCGGGAAAAAAGCGGCCTGACACAAGAGGCGGTGGCGTCCGGGGCGGGGTTAAGCCTGCGGGCCTACCAGAATTATGAACGCGGCCTGCGGGAACCTAAGATCAGCGCCTTGGTTGCGCTGGCGGATTTTTACAACATCTCCACGGACGACCTTCTCTGCCGCGGTCGGTAGATGACCCCTCTTTCCCGCACGGAGCCGGCTAGGCGCGAAGCGCGGGAAGAGAAGGAAGTCCATGCGTCTAACCATCAAATTTCCCGCGCGCCTTTCCATCGGAGCGGGAGGTTTCCGCGACCGCCAAAAGCATTCTTTTTCTCTTTTCTTTCGAGAGAGAAACTGGGACCCCCGCCGGAGCCCAGCGCAGCGGGTCCGGTGGGGAGGAGGAGGAGCAAGGGAGCGGGCGCAGTTTTCACCGCTAGGTGGAAACGGAGCTTAGCGGACTTTGCGACGACGAGGACTGTGCACGGCCCGTTTTCTCTTTTTCTGCGCCCAGAAAAAGAGAAAATGGGGGGTGCAGTGGACCAGCCATCCCCATGGCTGAAATCCCACCCCGCCCGAAGGGCGGCGATCCCCCGTCCCGCCCCCGCGGGGCGGATTCCGAGGGAATCAAAACCCCCGCCCCCTGTTCAGGGGGCGCATATAAGGAGGACAACCTATGAACGCCATCGTCACCGTCGTGGGCCAGGACCGGGTGGGCATCATCGCCGCCATCTGCGGCCGCCTGGCGGACCATAACGTCAACATTCTGGACATCTCCCAGACCATTTTGCAGGGCTCTTTCACCATGGTCATGGCCGTGGACCTGGCCGCCGCCTCTGCCCCCTTCGGCCAGCTCTCCGACTCCCTGGCGGAGCTGGGACGCGAGATGGGGCTCTCCATCCGCGTTCAGCGGGAGGAGATCTTCCGGGCCATGCACACCATTTAAGGAGGAGAGGACATGCTCAATCAAAAGGAGATCCTCTCCACCATCGAGATGATCGACCAGCAGCACCTGGACATCCGCACCATCACTATGGGGATCTCCCTGCTCTCCTGCTGCGACCCGGACCCGGTCCGGGCCTGCGGGAAGGTCTACGAGAAGATCTGCCGCTGCGCCGAGAAGCTGGTTCAGACCGGGCGGGACATCGAGGGGGAGTTCGGCATCCCCATTGTCAATAAGCGCATCTCCGTCACCCCCATGGCCCTGGTGGCCGGGGCGTCGGAGACGGAGGACTACGTTCCCTTCGCCATGGCCCTGGACCGGGCCGGCAGGACCTGCGGCGTGGACTTCATCGGCGGCTACTCCGCCCTGGTGCAAAAGGGCATGACCCGGGCCGACGAAAAGCTGATCCGCTCCATCCCGGAGGCCCTGGCCCGAACGGAGCTGGTGTGCGCCTCCGTCAACGTGGGCTCCACCCGGGCAGGAATCAACATGGACGCGGTGGCCCTCATGGGGAAGACGGTGAAGGAGGCCGCCGCCGCCACGGCGGACCGGGACGGCCTGGGCTGCGCCAAGCTGGTGGTGTTCTGCAACGCCGTGGAGGACAACCCCTTCATGGCCGGGGCCTTCCACGGCGCGGGGGAGGCGGAGAAGGTCATCAACGTGGGGGTCTCCGGCCCCGGCGTTGTCCACCATGCCCTCCAGGCGGTCAGGGGCAAGCCCTTCGACGTGGTGGCGGAGACGGTGAAGAAGACCGCCTTCCGCATCACCCGCATGGGCCAGCTGGTGGCCCAGGAGGCCAGCCGCCGGCTGGACACCCCCTTCGGCATCGTGGACCTGAGCCTGGCCCCCACCCCCGCCGTGGGGGACAGCGTGGCCCGGATTCTGGAGGAGATGGGCCTGGAGACCTGCGGCACCCACGGCACCACGGCGGCCCTGGCCCTCTTGAACGACGCGGTGAAAAAGGGCGGCGTCATGGCCTCCTCCAGCGTGGGGGGCCTCTCCGGGGCCTTTATCCCCGTCAGCGAGGACGAGGGCATGATCGCCGCCGCCCGCTCCGGCACGCTGTGCCTGGACAAGCTGGAGGCCATGACCTGCGTGTGCTCCGTGGGGCTGGACATGATCGCCGTCCCCGGGGACACCCCGGCGGAGACCGTGGCGGCCATCATCGCCGACGAGGCGGCCATCGGCATGGTGAACAACAAGACCACTGCCGTGCGGCTGCTGGTGACGCCGGGCAAGACGGTGGGGGACACCATTGAGATGGGGGGCCTTTTGGGCAGCGCGCCGGTGATGCCGGTGCACCGGGAGTCCAGCGCGGCGTTCATCGCCCGGGGCGGACGGATTCCCGCGCCGCTGCACAGCCTGCGGAACTGAGAGAAAATAAAAGTTTAGGGCCGCCCTTTTCAAAGGGCGGCGGGGGTGCGGGGGCAAAGCCCCCCGCGGGTTTGGGCGAAGCCCAAAGCGTCCCGTTTACAGCCGCACCCAGAAAAAATCTTTTACTCAGAAATGATAGAAAGGCCCGGGAGGCAGCGCCTCCCGGGCTCTTTCCCATTACTCCGCAGTCTTTGCGGTTTCCGCGGTCTTTACTGCGATGTGCTCCGCCATAAAAATCAGAACCTCCTGATCAAGACAGCCCTCCAGCCGGAAGCTGATCTTCGTCTCCGGGTCCGTCCAGAGGAGTGTGCTGCTGACGGAGCCCCCCAGAGTTGTGGAGGTCTCGCCGTCTCCCGTCTTCGTCACGACCGTGAGCACCTGGGTCTTCTCCTGCCAGAACTGAGCCTCGGTGCCGTTTACCGTCACCGTCTCCACCGTTCCGGCCTCGCCGGAGCGCAGGGGCAGGGAGCTGTATGTCCAGGTGAAGCCGCCGGCCCCCTCCACGGACCACTGCTCCTCCACCACCTCCGGCAAAGCGCCGCGGGAGAAGAGACTGGCCCCGGCGGGCAGGATGGTGAGGGCGTATTCCGGCAGGGAGCTCGTGACCTCCGTCACGCTCCCGGCGATCTTCTCCAGCACGGTTTGATCCAGACTGCCAGACAGCCAGAAGAGACTGCCCTGTTCGTTCTCCCAGACAAGATCATTGGTCAGATACCCGTGGGAGGGGACGCCCTGATAGAAATCCGCGTCACGGCCCTGGACCTTGGTCCTGTGGAGGACGCTGCTGCCGCTCACGGCGGCCCCCGCCGCGGCGCCGATGCTCCCAGTGGGCCGGAGATAGCAGGTGAAGGTCAGCCGGTCCTCTCCGTTTTCATAGATCCAGGAGGCTTTCAGCTCGCCCTTTTGCGGGACCCCGCCGGAAGAGGCACTGCTGAGGGCATAGCCCTCCGGCAGCCAGGCGGGCCGGAAGGCGGGGGGCTGCTCCCCATCCGGCATCTTGGCGGGGGCGGGGCCGGTGTAGTAGAGGTATCCCTCCAGATACTCTCGCTGCCAGGTGCGGCCCGGCACGGTCTTGGAGACCTGGGATGCCGTCTTTCCTGTCTCGTCCGCCGCCTTCTTCCCGGCGGGGGCCGCCAGGGCCGTGGCGCAGAGGCTCAGGGCCAGCGCCGCTGTGGTGAGTCCTGCCAGAATGGATGTCATGGTCTTTTTCATAGGATTCTTCCTTTCTTTCCGGCGGGGTGTTCCCCGCCTCGTTCTGACAGGTAAACGGAGGGGAGGAAAAAAGTATCCCATGATTTTAAAAATTTTTCAGCCCTTATTTTCCGTGATATTCTCCGCGATTTTCAGGAACTCCTCCTTCTCCAGATAACCCGTGATCCGGAAGGCGATGCCGGTCTCCGGGTCCGTCCAGAGCAGGGCGCTGGTGGGCCGGCCGCTCAGGGCGGTGGTGGTGGAGTCCTCGCCGCTTCCGATCGAGATTGTCAGCGACTGGGTGGGGATCCCCGTCAGATATTCCGCCGGAATCCCGCGCACCGTCACCGCCTCCGATACGCCCTCCGCGGCGTCTCTGGGGGCGCTCAGCGGCTGGGAGGCATAGGACCAGTCAAAGCCGCCCCGGTCCGGAATGTCCCAAGCCTCCTGGACATATTCCGGGAAGGCAACGCAGAGGCCGGACCGCTCCTTTGCCCCCTCCGGCACCCAGCCCAGATGGTAGTCCGGCAGCGCCCCCCGGGCTTCCGCCACGCTCTCGCCGATGCGCTCCAGGGTGGCCTGATCCAGATCGCCGGACAGGTGGAACAACGTGCCCTGCTCGTTTTCCCACACCAGGTCGTTGATCAGATACCCGTGGGAGGGCTTTCCCTCATAGAAGTCCGCGTCGTATCCCTGGACCGTGGTCTTGTGCAAGGTGCTGGAGGCGTTTACGGCGGCTCCATGCGCGGCGCCGACTTCCCCGGAGGGGCGCAGATAGCACTGAAAACGCAGGGTTTCCCGGCCCTTTACATACCTCCAGCTGGCCGCCAGATCGACGCTGTTCTCATAGTCCACTCCGGTCTGGTCGGCGTCTTCCAGGACCCATCCCTCCGGGACCCAGGTGGGACGCCAGAGAGGGGTCTGTTCCCCCTCCGGGATTTCCGCCGGAGCGGGGCCGGTGTAATAGGTGTAGCCCTCAAAGGTCTCCCGGAACCATCTCGTCACCGCCGCCCGCACCGTGGGGCTCACCGCCATCAGCGCCCCCAGGGCCACTGTGCAGGCCAGCGCCACGCACGCGGCATTCCGGGCCGCCCGCTTCCACATGGGCTGTGCCCGCCGCCTTACCCAGTTCCACGGGTCCGCCAGAAGCCGCATCCGCTCCCGGCGGTATTTCGGCGAAAAGTCTATCTCCCAGTCCGGCAGCTTCTCCAGCACCGTTTCGTACTGGGCCAGGTTGGCCTCCATCAGACCCCGGCGCAGCATCTCGTCAAACTGCCGCATAGTGGTATCCCTCCTCCTCCAGACGCTCTTTCAGCATGGCCCGCCCCCGCAGCACCCGGCTGGCCACCGTGGACTCGTTCATCTTGAGCCGCCGGGCGATCTCGCGGTTGCTCTGCTCCTCCACCAGCTTCAGCTCCAGAATCCGCCGGTACCCTTCCGGCAAAGCGCGGATGAGAGAGACCAGATAGTTGTACTCGTCCTCGCGGGTCTCCCGGGCCGGGGGGTCCCAGTCCTCCGGAAAGGGCACGGTTTTTCGCTCGGACCGCAGAATGTCCAGGGCGCAGTTCTTGGCGGCGGTGACCACATACCCCTCGGTCTCGTCCCAGGGCAGGGCGGACACCCGGTCCCAGCGGCGCAGCAGCTGGAGCCAGGTCTGCTGGGCGGCGTCCTCCGCCCGGGTGGGGTCCCCCAGCACCCGCAGGGCCACCGCGTAGACGGTCTTTTCATATGCCTCGTAGAACCGGGTGAACCGCCGCTGGTCCGCCCCGGTCTCCAGCATGGCAAGGTAGATGGCAAGCATGGAAACTCTCCTCCTCTGTACCGGTGTTTCTGCCGTTTCTGCCCAGTAAACGGCGGGGCGGGCAAAAGTATCCCGCCATTTGAAAAAATTTTGGAGTATTTTTCATCCCGGCGCGGCGGCCTGGGCGGCGCGGGAGGCCCCGGCGGGGAAAACCGCCGGGCCGTCCCATTGTTTTGATAAATTGTGACAGAGATCAACAGGTTTCTCTTGAAAAAAATGAAAATTTTCTGTAAACTTATCTGGAGTCTGTTTTAAAACCGGCGGAATGTCCGGCGGGGGGAGCGTTTTTCCGGGCAGGGCGGAGACACGCCGCGCACCCCGGGGCCGGGGGACGGCCGTTCCATCATTTTTTCAGGAGGGACCTCCTATGAAGCGCACGCGCTGGCTCATGCGATTTCTTGTGACCGCCGCACTGGCGGCGGGCCTTCTGGCCGCGGCCTATTTCCTCACGCCCGGCGTGAGGCGGCCCTCTCTGGCGGAGGGGAACGTCCTGGTCTGCATGGAGGCGGACGGGAGCCTGGTTCTCTCCTGGCCGGACGCCGGCCCGGGGAGCGTCTACCTGGTGGAGGTCCGCCATGGCGGCCAGAGCCTGCGGCAGTACACGAAGAGGCCCGTTCTGGCGCTCTCCGGGGTGTCCGCCCCGTTTCGGGTGAGGGTGCAGGCGGCGGTCTCCGGGAAAAACCTTCTGGGCATGACCCGGGAGCTGACCAGCCTGACCCGTCTGGCCGCGGAGGTGGCCTTTGCCGACCTGGAGACCCCTGCCCTCACCGGGGAGCCGGAGGAGGGGGCGATGACCTTCTCCTGGGAGGGGGGAAAGAGCCCTGTCTACGCGGTCTGCGTGCTGAGAGACGGCGTGTACCTGCCGGCGGTCTCCTCCAGCGGGACGGGGACCCACCTGCGCTTTGACGGAAAAGCGGGGCCCGCCATGCCGTCCCACGGCCAGTCCCTGGAGCTGGCCCTGCGGGCGGGGGCCCCTGGGGCGGGGTACGTTTTATACGGCCCGCCCTCGGCGCCCATCACCGTGGAGCGGGGGGATCTCCTGGGGGAGGAGCTGTCCCTGACCGTTCAGGAGTCAGAGCCCCGGGTATACGCCCTGGAGTGGACCGAGGCCCGGGGACGTGAATACGAGCTCCGGGAGTGGCGGGACGGCGCCTGGGTGACCCTGGACCGGCCGGAGCCCGCGGAGAGCTTCCGCTACGAACTGGGCCGCCTGGACTCCGGGTCCAGCCATCGCTACCAGGTGCTCACCAGAGACGGCCGCGGCCAGGAGCAGGTGGAGGAGGAGGTCTCCTTCCACGCCTCCGTCTCCACGCTGTACTGCACCGTCTGGCCCGTCATCGACCTGGACTTCTGCGAGAGCGCCGGAGAGAGCTGGTCCCTGGGCCGGGTGCCCGCCGGAACGGCCCTGTGCGTTCTGGAGGAGGAGGGGCAGTGGTTCCGGGTGCGCTACAAGGACCGCTGCGGCTACGTGGACAGCCGCTACTGCATGATCAACCTCTCCGAGTACGCCGGCGACTACTGCGCCTATGACATCGTCAACAGCTACGCGTCTCTTTTCAAGGTCCACGAAAGCCCCATCGCCTCCATCACGGGCCAGGTGATCCCGGGGTTTGAGCGTGTGCTGGCGGAGGAGGGCGGTTTTTTGGTGCCCTGCCTGTACCCCTGCGCGCGAAAGGTGCTCTCCGCCGCCCAGGCTGCCCTGGAGGACGGCTACCGCCTGAGGATCTACGAGGCCTTCCGTCCCAACGAGGCCACCCGCTGCCTCTACGACACCGTGGCGGCGAAGCTGAGGGACCCGGCCCTGGTGTACGACGGGGCGGAGAACGCGGTGGACCCGGTCACCAGCTGGCAGGTGGATCTGGCCACCGGCTTCCTGGTGGACCCGGAGACGGGGGAGCAGGCGGACCCGGCGGAGCTGCCGGAGGAGGAGCCGGGGGACGCCGAGGAGAACGCCGGAGAGGAGGACGGACCCGCGCAGCCCCGGGAGGAGACCGGAGAGGACGCGCCGGAGGCGGAGGAGCCGCCGGCGGAGGATGGGGAGGAGACCCCGGACTATCCCACCTACGGCGCTGTCATGACGGACGGCGGCCGCTTCCGGCTGGGCAGCTTTCTGGCGGCGGTGACCTCGCCCCACAACCGGGGCATCGCGGTGGACGTGACGCTGGAGACGGCGGACGTCTCCCAGGAGCTGGAGATGCAGAGCGCCATCTATGACCTGAGCTGGCACTCCGCCGCCGACCGGAACAACGGCAGCGCCGAGCTGCTGGCCAAGTACATGACCGGCGCGGGCATGGAGGGGCATAGCGCCGAGTGGTGGCACTTCCAGGACGACGAGACCCGGGAGGCCATCGGTCTTACCGGCTACCTCTACAAGGGCGTGGATGCCGGCGGCTGGAACAGGGACGACCGGGGCTGGAGGTACCGGGACCCCGGCGGCAGGTACTACCGGGATACCGCCGTCACGGTGGACGGCAGGAGCTACGCCTTCGACCGGGAGGGCTATACCAGCCAGGCCCCGGCGTTTTAGAGCCTGTATTCACAACCGTTGAATACGGTCCGGCCGGTCTTTTTGCCGTCATACTGCGTCGATTTTTCTTGCCATCCGTCAGGATGCCTGGGGAAAATCCCCTGGTCTGACAGCAAAAATCTGCGGACATCCCGCATCCCCCGGTTATGAATACAGGTTCTGAGTCTGCCCGCGTGGACGCGGGGACCGGCGGAGATTTTGCGCTCCGCCGGTCTTTTTTCGCCCTTATGGGAAAAGATATGGGAAAAATCCAAAGAGGGGCTATCCAAAGCCGGGGAAATGTGGTATCATATATCAGTTAAAATGCGTTTGCGTATTGGAAAAGGGCTTTGGCTGAAAAATATGAGAGGGCCCGGACGGCGGATCATTTTTCGGCGCCCCGCGTTCAATGCGCTTGATGAGGCGGGAGCGTCTCCCGCCGCTGGGCGCTCCGCCGGGTTTCAGACGGGAGCTGATGTTTGAAGGCCGCGTTTGAGGGGGCCTGGTGTATTTTGAAAGGGGGGCGGGACCGTGAGACGCTGGGTGCGGACAATTTTGACGGCGGCCGCGGCGCTGGCGCTGATGTGCGCCACCGGCTGCGGCGCGCGGATTGGCTTTACCCTCAACCCCCAGGACCTGTACGGCCTGCCGAAGCTGCCGGCCAAGTACACGGAGCTGAACAACCGCATTAACGCCATTCTGGGCAGCGGGGCGGAGTACGCGGCCCCGGTCTCCGGCGCCAACATCCAGCCCGTGCAGCTGGCGGACCTGGACGGGGACGGCCGGGAGGAGGCTGTGGCCTTCTTCCGGAACTCCGCCGACGAGCGGCCCTTGAAGATATACATCTTCAACGCCCAGGAGGACACCTACGACCAGGCCGCCGTCATCGAGGGCAGCGGCACCGCCATTTACAGCGTGGCTTACAGCGACATGGACGGGGACGGCCGCACGGAGCTGGCGGTGGGCTGGCGGGTCAACGCGGATCTCTTGGCGCTGACCGTCTATGCCCTGCGGCCGGAGGGGCCGGAGGAGCTGGTGCGCACCGACTATGTGCGCTACGCCATTGTGGACATGGACCGCAATGACCTCCAGGAGCTGGTGGTGTTCCGGGCCAACGAGGAGGGAGAGGCCATCGCCGACTACTACGGCTGGCAGGACGAAGGCCTGGCGGTGAAGTCCTCCGCCCGGATCTCCATCACCATGGCGGAGCTGAGCCAGCAGGGCCGGGTGAGCCCCGGCACTCTGGAGGACGGCCTGCCGGCCCTGTTCGTCACCGGCGTGACGGAGGTGCCCCGGGCCATCACCGATATTTTGACGCTGCGCAACGGGGAGCTGGCCAACGTGGTGGTGTCGGACACCACCGGCGTCTCGGCGGAGATCGCCCCCTTTTGCTCCCTCTATCCCACGGACATCAACGCAGACGGCGTGACAGAGGTCCCCCGGCCCGAGCCCCTGCCCAACTGGTACGAGGGGGACCAGCCCTACCAGCGCATTGACTGGCGGGGGTACGACAGCCAGGGCGAGGCGTCGCTGGTCCAGAGCACCTACCACAACATGGAGGACGGCTGGTACCTGCGGCTGCGGGACGAGTGGCGGGACCAGATTCTGGTGAGCCGGAACCTCTCCCAGGACGAGGTGTCCGTGACCTTCTTCATCGCCGGGAGCCGGGGACAGCCGCTGGAGCCCTTTCTGCGTATCACCGCCATCACCGGCGCCAACCGGGAGAGCCGGGCGGTGCGGGGCGGCCGCTTCAACCTCAGCCGCCAGCAGGAGACCTTTTACGCCGCGGAGCTGCTGGAGGCCAACGAGACCTGGGCCTATGGCGTGACGGAGGATCAGGTCCGGGAGGCGTTCAGCCTCATCGCGGCGGAGTGGTCCGTGGGGGAGAATTGATTGAAATTGGAGAGTTGACATATGAGAAAAGTGCTGGTTTTGGAGGACGAGTCCAGTATTCGCAGCTTTATCGTCATCAATCTGCGCCGGGCGGGTTACGACGCCATCGAGGCGGAGAGCGGCGAGGAGGCCCTGGAGAAGCTGCGGGAGAACCCGGACACCACCGTGGCGCTGCTGGACATCATGCTGCCGGGGATCGACGGCTTTGAGGTCTGCCGCCGCATCCGGGCCACCAACACCCGCATCGGCATTATCATGCTCACCGCCCGCTCCCAGGAGATGGACAAGGTGACGGGACTGATGACCGGCGCGGACGACTACGTGACCAAGCCCTTCTCCCCGGCGGAGCTCACCGCCCGGGTGGACGCCCTGTTCCGCCGGGCTGGCGGGGAGGAGCCGGTGCTGGCGGGGGAGATCCGCCAGCCGCCCTTCCTGCTGAACATCCAGAACCGGACGCTGGAGAAAAACGGCCAGCGGGTGAAACTGACCCAGGTGGAGTACTCCATCATGAAGGTGTTCATGGAGCATCCCGGCAAGGCCCTGGCCCGGGAGGAGATTCTGGACAAGGTATGGGGCCGGGACTACTTTGGAGAGCTGAAAATTGTGGACGTGAATATCCGCCGCCTGCGGCTGAAAATCGAGGACAACGTACAGAATCCCACCTATATTACAACGGTCTGGGGCTTCGGCTACAAGTGGGGGCTGTGAGGCCGCCGTATGACTGCGAGACCCGGGAAAGGGGGGGCGCTCTGTCTATGGAGGAAAAAAGGGGGAAGAGCCTCCGGGTGCGGGGCCTGCGGCAGCGGTGGCTGCTGAACACAGTGATGCCGGTGCTGCTGCTATTGATGCTGACAGTGGTGCTGTTTTCCGTGGGCATCTCCAGCTACTACTATATGAGCATGCGGGACGGCCTGGAGAAGCAGGCCCAGGCGTTGTCTGGGGCCTTTGAGGAGTACTTCATGGCCGGAGGCTACGCCAGCTATATCAAAAAGGCCCAGCAGTCCACAGACACCTTTGAGGACAAGGAGCGCATCGAGCTCCAGTTTATCAACACCAGCGGCCGCATCCAGGCTTCCTCCACGGGACTGACGGCGGGAACCTTCCCGGGGACGGACGACATCATCCGGGCCATCACCCAAAACCGGATGGACTACTTCCAGGGCCGGGACCCGGAGACTGGGGAGAAGATTCTGGCGGTGTCCCACCCCCTGACCTTCAACGGCCAGGTGAAGGCGGTGGTGCGGCTGGTTACCTCGCTGCGGCTGGTGAACCGGCAGGTGATGCTGGCGGTGCTGTTTATCTGCCTGGTGGCGGCGCTGTGCCTGGCCATGGTGTTCATCTCCAACCTCCTCTTCATCAACAACGTGGTGGAGCCGGTGGCGGTGGTGTCCGAGGCCACCAAGCGCATCTCCGCCGGGGGCTACGGCGTCCAGGTGGAGAACCGGTATGACGACGAGCTGGGAGAGCTGGTGGAGAACATCAACAACATGTCGCTGAAGATCGGCCAGAATGAGCGGATGAAGAGCGAGTTTATCTCCTCCGTCTCCCACGAGCTGCGCACGCCCCTCACCGCTATCAACGGCTGGGGAGAGACGATTCTGGAGGACCTCACCGGCGACCCGGAGCAGCTGCGCCGTGGTATCCGCATCATCCTGAACGAGTCCCGGCGGCTCTCCACCATGGTGGAGGAGCTGCTGGACTTCTCCCGGATGGAGGACGGGCGCTTCACCCTCCGGGTGGAGCAGGTGGACCTCCAGGCGGAGTTCGAGGACGCCATCTTCACCTATCAGGAGCTGTTCCGGCAGGAGGGCATCGAGCTGGCCTACGACATGGGGGAGGGAGACCTTCCTCTGATTCCCGGGGACCCGGAGCGGCTGAAGCAGGTGTTCTGCAACGTGCTGGACAACGCCGCCAAGCACGGCGGCGCGGGAAGGCGGATCACCGCCTCCGTCACCCGGGAGGGGGAGTGGCAGGTGGTGCGCATCCGGGATTTCGGCCCCGGCATTCCGGAGGCGGAGCTGCCCTTTGTGAAGCAGAAATTTTACAAGGGCACCTCCAAGGCCCGGGGCAGCGGCATCGGCCTGGCGGTGTGCGACGAGATTGTGGGTCTCCACGGCGGGGATTTCACCATCGCCAACGCCGCCGGCGGCGGGACGGTGGTCACCATCCGCCTGCCGGGACCCCAATAGCCGGTCCCGATGTAATCAGAGGCTGATTTTAGGAGAAAAGGAGGCGGCATGGATCGGTGCTGTGAGATACTCGATTTGAGATATGTATTTGGCGATATTGAGCAGCATGTTTTTCCGGCTGTCCTCTTTGGAGAGCGCGATGTTGTTCTTGTGGACTGCGGTTATCCCGGCTCGCTTTTTATGATAGAAGAACAGCTCCGTGTCCGCGGCATTGAGCCTGGCGCCCTCACAAAGCTGCTGCTGACCCATCAGGATGATGACCATATGGGCGCGGCCGCGGAATTGAAAGCGAAGTATCCGGCCATTCAGATTCTTGCCTCTGAAATAGAGGCGCCGTATATTTCCGGCAGGCGAAAAAATCTCCGGCTCCGGCAGGGCGAAAAACTGCAGCGCCACCTTCCGGATGACCAGAAGGCCTTTGGCCAACAGTTCTGCGAAAGATACAGAAATCTCAGTCCTGTTCTTCCGGATGCTTTGCTCCATGACGCTGACAGATTTGATTGGGGCGGCGGTTGTGAGATTGCCGCCACGCCGGGCCATACGCCGGGGCACATCGCCGTCCGGGCATTGAGTAATGAATACATGATTACTGGAGATGCCGCGGTTCTTGCGAAAAATGAGCTGGCAGTCGCGAACCCGGAGTTCTGCCTTGATATAAAGGCGGCGGAGCGTTCCCTTGAAAAGATCGCTCGCTTTCGCTGCCGCCGCTATATCTGCTATCACGGCGGAATTTTGGAGCGGTGACTTCCGGTCTGCGGGGCGCAGCCCGGTGGATAAAATGGAACAAATGTTTGACTTTTGCGAAAAACCCTGATATGATAGGGTGACAGAAAGGAAATTTCATGGCAGAAGAGAGGAAATCCTGTGCCTTCCGCACCAGCATTGGCGGACAGGCGCTGATTGAGGGCATTTTAATGCGGGGGCCGGAGCGGCAGGCCATTGTGGTGCGGGACCAGGAGGGAGCCCTGGTGGAGAAGGTGGAGGAGCTGCGGCTCATCCGTGACCGCTACCCCGTTCTGGGGGTCCCCCTGATCCGGGGCACGGTGAACTTTTTGGACTCCATGGTCAAGGGCGTCAAGGCCCTGATGTACTCCGCCGACTTTTACCCCGAGGAGGAGGCGGCCCAGCCCTCCAAGTTTGACTTGTGGCTGGAGAGGCGCCTGCCGGCCAAAAAGCTGGAGAGCGTCATCGTGGCGCTGGCGGTGGTGATGGGCGTGGGACTCAGCGTGTTTCTCTTCATGGTGCTGCCCACCTTCCTCACCGGGGGCATTCTCCACTTTTTCCCCGGCTTTCCCATGTGGGGGCGGAACGTGGTGGAGGGCCTTTTGAAGATTGTGATCTTCCTGCTGTACCTCATTGTCTGCTCCCGGCAAAAGGACATCTACCGGGTGTTCCAGTACCACGGCGCGGAGCACAAGACCATCTTCTGCTATGAGGCGGGGCTGCCGCTGACGGTGGAGAATGTCCGGGCGCAGCCCCGGCACCACCCCCGGTGCGGCACCAGCTTCCTGTTTGTGGTGATCTTCGTGTCCATTCTCTTCTCCAGCGCGGTGTTCGGCGTCTGGCCCATCACCAGCGTCTGGCTGCGGACGCTGGCCCATCTGCTGCTGCTGCCCCTGGTGGTGGGGGTGACCTACGAGTTCAACCGCTGGGTGGGCCGGCACGACAACCCGGTGACCCGGGTTCTCACCGCCCCGGGCATGTGGCTCCAGAACTTTACCACCAACGAGCCGGACGACGGCATGATCGAGTGCGCCATCCGCTCACTGGAGCTGGTGCTGCCCAGTGAGCAGGGCAAGGACAGCTGGTAAAAGGATACGAGAAGTAATATGGCTATCACATATAACAATTTGTATTTGGATATTCGCCAGCAGCTGCGGCGCTCCGGCGTGGAGGCCGCCACGCTGGAGGCCCGGGAGCTGGTGTGCTTTGGAACCAACAAGAGCCGGGAGGAGCTCCAGCGGGACGGCGGGCTGTACGCCTCCCCGGAGCTGGAGCGGCAGGTGCGGGCGCTGGTGGAGCGGCGGATGGCCGGGGAGCCGGTGGCGTACCTCATCGGCGAGTGGGAGTTCTATGGCCTGCCCCTGGACATCTCCCCGGACGTGCTGATTCCCCGGCCGGACACGGAGGTGCTGGCGGAGGAGGCCATCCGGTACTGCGTGACCCTGGGGGAGTGCCGGGTGTTGGACCTGTGCGCCGGCAGCGGCTGCGTGGGACTGGCGGTGGGGGCCAAGGTATCCCAGGCCAAGGTGGTGCTGGGGGAGATCTCCGACGCCGCGCTGAAGATCTGCCGCCAGAACATCCGCCGCAGCGGCCTCTCCGGGCGGGTGGTCCCCCTGCGGATGGACGCCCTGGAAAAGCCGGACAAGACCCTGGGGGAGTTTCAGTGCATTGTGAGCAACCCGCCCTATATCCCCCGGGGGGACATCGGCGGGCTGGACGGGTCTGTGCGGGACTACGAGCCCCACCTGGCCCTGGACGGCGGCGAGGACGGTTTGGACTTTTACCGCGCCGTCTCGGAGAAGTGGCGGGACTGTCTGACCACCGGCGGGCGGCTGTACTTCGAGGTGGGGATCGGCCAGGCCGACGAGGTGCTGCGGATCATGCGGGCCCAGGGCTTCGGGGACATCCAGATTGTCAAGGACACCCATGACATCCCCCGGGTGGTGTTTGGGACGCTGTGCGGGGAGATCTGAGAGGAGCGCGCCATGAAAAGACTGTACAAGGCCCGAAGCGGCAAAATGTTGGAGGGCGTCTGCGCCGGAATCGCCAATTACTTTGCCCTGGACCCCACGCTGGTGCGGCTGGTGTGGGTGGTCTTTACCGCCATGGGCGGCGCCGGCATCGCGGCCTATATCGTCTGCATGCTGGTGATCCCGGAGGAGCCGGAGAGATAACGGAAGAAATTTTTACATAGACGGAGGAGATACCTATGGCAAAGGAAAAAGCGCCCCTGCCGGCCGCAGCCCCGGCCAACGACCGGAAGAAGGCCATCGACACGGCCATGGCCCAGATTGAGAAGATGTACGGCAAGGGCTCCATCATGCGCTTTGGCGACAAGGCGGAGATGAATGTGGACTTTATCCCCACCGGCTCCCTGGCCTTGGACGTGGCCCTGGGCATCGGGGGACTCCCCAAGGGGCGCATCATCGAGATCTACGGGCCGGAGTCCTCCGGCAAGACCACCCTGGCCCTCCACGTGGTGGCGGAGGCCCAGAAGCGGGGCGGCGAGGCCGCCTTTGTGGACGCGGAGCACGCCCTGGACCCCACCTACGCCCGGGCGCTGGGCGTCAAGGTGGAGGACCTGCTGATCTCCCAGCCGGACACCGGCGAGCAGGCCCTGGAGATCACCGAGGCCCTGGTGCGCTCCGGCGCCATTGACGTCATCGTGGTGGACAGTGTGGCAGCCCTGGTGCCCCGGGCGGAGATCGAGGGCGAGATGGGGGACAGCTACGTGGGCCTCCAGGCCCGGCTCATGAGCCAGGCCCTGCGGAAGCTCACCGGCGCCATCGGCAAGACCAACACCATCGTCATCTTCATCAACCAGCTGCGGGAGAAGGTGGGCGTCATGTACGGCAACCCGGAGGTCACCACCGGCGGCCGGGCGCTGAAGTTCTACTCCTCCGTCCGCATCGACGTGCGCCGGGTGGAGACGCTGAAAAACGGCTCCGAGATGATCGGCAACCGCACCCGGGCCAAGGTGGTGAAGAACAAGATGGCCCCCCCCTTCCGGGAGGCGGAGTTCGACATCATGTACGGCGAGGGCATCGCCCACGCCGGCGAGCTCATCGACCTGGGGGTGAAGCTGGACCTGGTGCAGAAAGCCGGCTCCTGGTTCTCCATGGGGGAGACCCGCATCGGCCAGGGCCGGGAGGCCGCCAAGAACTACCTCCACGACAACCCGGAGGTGGCCGAGAAGCTGGAGGCGGACATCCGGAAGAACTTCGACAGGCTTTTGAGCAATCAGGCCCGGGCCGCCGCCAAGGCCGCCGGACGGGCCGTGGACGTCAGCGCTGACGACTTCGACGATGCGGATTGAGCGGGTTGAACCGTCCAGGCGCAAGCAGGGCAGGGTGCTGGTATTTCTGGAGGACGGCGCCTGCCTGAAAATCACGGAGCAGGAACTGCTGGACTTCGGCCTCCGGGCCGGAGACCGGCTGGACGGCGGCACTCTGGAGCGGCTGAAAGAGGCCGCCGGCATCTCCAATGTAAAGGTCACAGCGGCGGACCTGGTGGGCAGGCGGGCCATGAGCCGACATGAGCTGGAGCGGAAGCTGGCGGAAAAGGGCGCCAGCCAGGCGGAGGCCCGCTACGCCGCGGAGTGGCTGGAGGCCATCGGTGCCATTGACGACCGGGATTACGCCGCTCTGCTGGTCCGGCACTATGGCCAGATGGGCTGGGGCCCCGGCCGGATTCAGGAGAAGCTGCGGGAGAAGGGGATCCCCCGGGAGCTGTGGGACGAGGCGCTGGAGGAGCTGCCGGAGGCGGCGGGACAGATCGACGCCTTTCTCGCCGGAAAGCTTCGAGGGCGGGTTCCCGATCCGCGGGAGAAGAAGCGGCTGAGCGACGCGCTGGCGCGGCGGGGGTTCTCCTGGGGGGAGATCCGATCCGCCTGGCTGCGCCGGGAGGCGGAGGAGATTTGATTTCTGCGGAATCCGCCCCACGGGAGCGGATTCCGCAGAAATCAATATACCGATACCGGCCGGGTAAGAAAAGGAGGTATCCCATTGCGGTACAGAGTTTCATTTATCTCACTGGGCTGCGCGAAAAACCGGGTCAACTGCGAGCAGATGATGTCCGCGGTCCAGGCCGCGGGCCACGCCGTCCAGGTGGAGCAGGAGGGTTCCGATGTGGTGGTGATCAACACCTGCGGCTTTCTGGCCTCCGCCTGTGAGGAGGCCATCGAGACCATTCTGGCGACAGCGGAGCTGAAACGGGCCGGCCAGGTGAAGAAGATTCTGGTGACCGGCTGCATGACCCAGCGGTACAGGGAAGATGTGCTCAGAGAGCTGCCGGAGGTGGATGGCGCGCTGGGCACCGGCAGCTATGATGACATTGTAAAGGCCATTGACGAGGTGATGGAACAGGGGCTCCGGCCCTGCCATCTGGGGAACATCCACACCGCCCCACAGGGCGGACCCCGTATTCTCTCCACGCCCCCCTGGTATGCCTACCTGCGCATTGCCGAGGGCTGCGACAACCACTGCGCCTACTGCGTCATCCCCTCCCTGCGGGGAAAGTACCGCAGCCGTCCCAGGCGGGAGCTGCTGGAGGAGGCGGCGGAGCTCAGCGCCGCCGGCGTAAAGGAGCTGCTGGTCATCGCCCAGGATATCACCCGCTACGGCACGGACCTCAACGGAGAGCGCCAGCTGGCGCCTTTGCTGCGGGAACTGTGCGGGCTGGACTTCCGCTGGATACGGCTTCACTACCTGTACCCCGACGAAATTACCGATGAATTGATTGACATAATAGCAAAAGAAAACAAGATATTGCCATATCTGGACATTCCCATCCAACATTGCAATGACGGAATTTTATCGGCAATGAACCGCCGGGACACCAAAGCGGAACTGACGGCCCTCTTTGGAAAGCTCCGCGCCCGCATCCCCGGCCTGGTGCTGCGCACCAGCGTCATCACCGGCCTCCCCGGAGAGGGGGAGGCGGAGTTCGAGGAGCTGTGCGAATTCCTGCGGGAGATGAAGATCGAGCGGGCGGGGGTGTTCCCCTTCTCCCCGGAAGAGGGTACCCCGGCGGCCCGGATGGACCACGTGGACATGGAGGAGGCCAGCCGCCGGGCGGAGCTGGCGGTGGACGTCCAGTCCGACATCATTGACGAATACAACGGGTCGGTGCTGGGGGAGACGCGGGAGGTCCTGTGCGAGGGATTTGACGGGCAGATGTTCTATGGCCGCAGCTACGCCGAATCCCCGGACATCGACGGCCGTATTTACTTCAACGCGGACCGTGAGATCCCGCCAGGGGAGTTTGTCACCGTCCGGTTGACTGGCGTCATGGACGGCGAGCTCACCGGAGAGCTGGCGGAATGAGGAGCCCCCTGGAGGAGATTCCCGGCGTGGGGAGGCGGATTGCCGCTGTCATGGAGTCCCTGGGCATCCGCCAGGTCTCCGATCTGCGGGGCCGGGACCCGGAGGAGCTGTACCTCCGGGAGTGCCTGATGAAGGGATACCGGGAGGACCGCTGCGCCCTGTACGTCTGGCGGGCGGCGGTGTACTACGCCGAGCAGGAGAGCCCGGACTCGGAAAAGCTGAAGTGGTGGTATTGGAAGGACAGACCATACCCGCCGGAAAGAGAGGAAACTCATGAATCTGCCGAATAAATTGACCCTCATGCGCATTATATTGACGCCTGTCTTTATGGCGGTGCTGTACTGGGGCTTTCCCGGGGCGGATTACGCGGCCCTGGCCATCTTTATCATCGCCAGTCTCACGGACCTGCTGGACGGGAAGATCGCCCGGAAGTATCATCTGGTGACGGACTTTGGGAAGTTCGCCGACCCCCTGGCGGACAAGATTCTGGTGACCGCCGCCATGCTGTGGTTCGTGGAGGTGGGCCGGATGCCCGCCTGGGCGCTGCTGGTGGTGCTGCTGCGGGAGTTTGCCGTCAGCGGCCTCAGGATGATCGCCAGCGACAAGGGGCGGGTCATCGCCGCCGGGTGGTCCGGCAAGGTAAAGACCGCCGCCACCATGGTGTGCCTGATTGTCATGCTCCTGCTGGGGCCGCAGATCGCCTGGGCGGCGTCCGATCCCCTGACCGCTGTGCCTGTTGGCTGGCTGCGGTGGATTGACCCCGTCTGCGTGTGGGTCATCGTGCTGACCACCCTCTACTCCGGCGTGGAGTACTTTGTGAAGAACCGGGACGTCATCGCCTCGGCGTGAGAAAATGTGAAAACCCGGCTGTGAGAAATCACAGCCGGGTTTTGTGTGCTGTGCCCGGGCCGCCTCCGGAGTCCATACAGGGGGGCGGGGAGACACGGAGCTGGTTTGCGGGCCTGCTTCATGGCTCCATGAACCGCTCCCGGTCCCGCCGGATCTGCTTTTCGTACCGGTCCTCCTCAGAGAAGACGCAGCCGCAGTACTTCTGCATGTAGAACCCCAGCTCCCGGGCTCGCTGGTTCCCGGCCCGGAAATTGGGCCGGAAGTCGCGGTACAAAAACGCCACGCCGTACCGCCTCGCATAGGCCTCCGCCGCCCGGACGATGCCCTCATGGTCCTGGTAGAGGCTGGAGAGCAGGGTGGTGGTGAAGGCGGCAAAGCCGTGGTCCGCGGCGTATTTTGCCGTGCCCTCCAGCCGGTGGGCGTAGCAGTAGGCGCAGCGGCGGTCGATGTCCGCCGCCACGTGGCGGCAGAAGTCCCGCAGGCCGTAGTCCTCCAGGACCCGCACCTCCATGCCGATGGTGGGGGCGTACTCCAGCAGGCAGTCCCGCCGGGCCTGGTACTCCTTCCAGGGGTGGATGTTGGGGTTGTACCAAAACGCCACCGGCTCGATGCCCTCCCGGCGCAGGGGGTCGATGCAGGAGAGGGAGCAGGGGGCGCAGCAGGTGTGGAGCAGGACGGTTTTCATGGCTCATTCCTCGTTTCTGTTCTGATTCGCGGTCTCAAAAAACGCCTGATGTCTGGTTTCGCGCGCCGCCTCATTTTTAAGAGACGTGACAGGGCGCCCTCATCAGATGTTAGCATGAATAGGACAAGTATATCATAAGAAAAAGAGAAGACAATCCCTAGAGTCTGTATTAAAACCGTCAAAACGCCGTCTTAGGGCGCCTTTTTCCGCCGGGGCTGTATTGATTTGACTTGAAATCCGCCAGGATTCCCGCGTCAAATCGCCTTGCCCGACAGAAAAATCTGCTCCAATCCGGCATTCTGCCGGTTTTAAAACAGACTCTAGATTCCTATAAATTTCTTAACAGTTTTTTTACACTCTTTGCAGATTTTCGCAATTGCATATTTTGTCGGAAGAGAGTAAAATACCTGAGAATGAAAAGATTGCGGCAGAGCGTAAAAAAACCGGCGCAACCGTTTTCCTAAAGGAGGAACCAGCCTTGAAAGTGGGTCTTGACGTGGGTTCCACCACCATCAAATGCGTGGTGCTGGACAACGCCGGAAACATTGCATACAGTACATACGAGCGGCATTTCAGCCATATTCTGGAGAAGTCCGGGGAGCTGCTGCGCCGGGTGGCGGGGGAGTACGTCCCCGGCGGCCGGGCGGAGTTTGCCATCTCCGGCTCCGCCGGCATGGGCATGGCGGAGGGAGTGGAGGTCCCCTTTGTGCAGGAGGTCTTCGCCACCCGGGTGGCCGCGAACCGTCTGGCCCCGGGCACGGACTGCGTCATTGAGCTGGGGGGCGAGGACGCCAAGATCCTCTTCCTCACCGGCGGCATCGAGGTGCGGATGAACGGCTCCTGCGCCGGCGGCACCGGGGCCTTCATCGACCAGATGGCCACCCTTTTGAAAATGACCGCCGACGAGATGGACGAGGCCGCGTCCAAAGCGGAGAAGACCTACACCATCGCCTCCCGGTGCGGCGTGTTCGCCAAGAGCGACGTGCAGCCCCTCATCAACCAGGGGGCCCGGAGCGAGGACATCGCCGCCAGCATCTACCAGGCGGTGGTGAACCAGACCATCGCGGGCCTGGCCCAGGGCCGGCCCATCCGGGGGAATATCCTGTATCTGGGGGGGCCGTTGACCTTTTCCAAGTGCCTGCGGGAGAGCTTTGACAAAACGCTGGGGGTCGCCGGCGTCTGTCCCGAGAACAGCCTGCTGTTTGTGGCCCTGGGGGCGGCCTATTACTCCGACCGGGAGTTTGACCTGAACGAGATCTGCGGCCGGCTGGAGGAGCGGGGAGTTTCCGAGACCTACCGCAGCCAGCCGCCCCTGTTTGAGAGCCGGGAGGAGTACGAGGCCTTCCGGGCCCGCCACGCCAAAGCTGCCGTGCCCCGGGCCCCCTTCAGCCCGGACTACGCCGCGCCGGTGCACATTGGCATCGACTCCGGCTCCACCACCGTGAAGCTGGCGGTGATTGACCAGGAGGCCCGCCTCCTCTTCACGGATTACCGGCCCAACCTGGGCAACCCCGTGCCCCTGATCCGGGAGGCGCTGGAGCGGCTGTACGACGAGCATCCGGCCCTCCACGTGGCCTCCGTCACCACCACCGGCTACGGCGAGGATCTGGCGAAAAACGCCTTCCACGCTGACTACGGCGTGGTGGAGACCGTGGCCCACTTCACCGCCGCCCGGTATTTCCTGCCCAATGTGGACTTTATCATCGACATCGGCGGGCAGGACATGAAGTGCTTCAAGATCGAGGACGGGGCCATCAGCAACATCTTTTTGAACGAGGCCTGCTCCTCCGGCTGCGGCAGCTTCCTCCAGACCTTTGCCCAGGCCCTGGGGTACGACGTGAAGGAGTTCGCGAAGCTGGGCCTTTTCGCCGGCCGCCCCGTGGACCTGGGCAGCCGCTGCACAGTGTTCATGAACTCCAGCGTGAAGCAGGCCCAGAAGGACGGGGCCACCATCGAGAACATCTCCGCCGGCCTCTCCATCTCCGTGGTGAAAAACGCCATCTACAAGGTCATCCGCGCCGCCTCTCCGGAGGAGCTGGGGCGGAACGTGGTGGTCCAGGGCGGCACGTTTTACAACGAGGCGGTGCTCCGGGCCTTTGAGAAGGAGATGGGCGTGGAGGTCATCCGGCCCGACGTGGCGGGGCTCATGGGGGCCTACGGCGCGGCGCTGTACGGCCGGGGCAGGGCCGCGGCGGGGCAGGTCAGCTCCCTTTTGGACCGGGCGGCCCTGGCCGCCTTCTCCCAGGAGACGGAGAGCCGGGTCTGCGGCCTGTGCGGCAACAACTGCCAGCTCACCGTCAACACCTTCGCCGACGGCGGGACCTTTATCAGCGGCAACCGCTGCGACCGCCCCGTTACCGGCCGGGAGGACACCGGCGAGCGGAACCTGTACGCCTACAAGCGCGGGCTGATTCTGGGTTACAAGCCCGTGCCCGGAAAGCGGGGGAAGATCGGCCTGCCGCTGTGCCTGAACTTCTGGGAGTTGCTGCCCTTTTGGCACGCCTTCTTCACCAGGCTGGGCTTCGCCGTGTACCACAGCCCCCTGTCCAGCCGGGATCTGTATCTCAAGGGCCAGGGCACCATCCCCAGCGACACCGCCTGCTTTCCGGCCAAGCTGGCCCACGGGCATATCCGCTTCCTCTCCAGGCTGGGGCTGGACGCCATCTTCTACCCCTGCATGACCTACAACATCGACGAGGGCCTGGGGGACAACCACTACAACTGCCCCGTGGTGGCCTACTACCCGGAGGTCATCGCCGGCAACTGCCCGGAGGTCAAAGAGACCAAATTTATCTATGACTACGTGGGCCTCCACCGGCCCAAGGACTTCACCAGGAAGATCTTTGCCATCCTGCGGCGGTATTTCCCGGACATCACGAAGGGAGAGGTGAAGGACGCCGCCGGCGCGGCCTACGCCGAGTACGCCCACCACATGTCCCTCATCCGGAAGGAGGGGGCGCGGATCATGGACCAGGCCCGGGTGGAGGGCCGCCGGATCATCGTGCTGGCGGGCCGCCCCTACCACGCGGACCCGGAGATCAACCACGGCATCGACACGCTGATTGCCCGCTCCGGCGCGGCGGTGGTGACGGAGGACTCCATCTCAAACCGGGTGGAGAAGTTCCCCACCACGGTGCTGAACCAGTGGACCTACCACTCCCGGCTGTACGCGGCGGCCAAGTACTGCTGCTCCCAGCCCGACATGGATCTGGTGCAGCTGGTGAGCTTCGGCTGCGGCGTGGACGCCATCACCACCGACGAGACCCAGGCCATTTTGCAGGATGGCGGCAAGCTGTACACCCAGCTGAAAATTGACGAGATCACAAATTTAGGCGCGGTGCGCATCCGCCTGCGGAGCCTCTTCGCCGCCCTGGATGAACAGACGCAAAAGGAGGTATGAGGATATGGAATCGACGCAGTATCCAAAGTTCACTCCGGAGATGAAAAAGACCCATAAGATCCTGATTCCCAACATGGCCCCGGTGCAGTTCCGCATTCTGGCGGCGGTGATAGAGCAGGCGGGCTATACCTGTGAGCTGCTGGAGAACTGCGGCAGCCAGGTCTCGGAGCTGGGTCTCAAGTACGTTCACAACGACACCTGCTACCCAGCCCTGCTTGTCATCGGCCAGTTCCTGGACGCCCTGGGCTCCGGGAAGTACGACCTGGACCATACCGCCCTCATCATCACCCAGACCGGCGGCGGCTGCCGGGCCTCCAACTACATTCACCTGCTGCGCAAGGCCCTGGTGAAGGCGGGCTACCCCCAGGTGCCGGTGGTGAGCCTGAACTTCTCCGGGCTGGAGAGGGACTCCGGCTTTCCCATGACGGTGCCCATGCTGCGCAGGCTTCTGGCGGTGATCTACTACGGAGACCTGCTGGCAGCCCTGCGGGCCCAGACGGAGCCCTACGAGGTGGAGCGGGGCGCGGCGCAGGCCTGCCAGGAGAAGTGGCTGGATACCATCTGCGGCTGGGTCCGCCGGGATAAGGGGTGGTCCAACGGCGAGGTCAGGGCCGCCATGCCGGAGATCGCCCGGGACTTCGCCGCCATTCCCGTCCGCCGGGTGCCCAAGGTGAAGGTGGGCGTGGTGGGGGAGATCTATGTGAAGTACTCCCCCCTGGGCAACAACGACCTGGAGCGGTTTCTCCGCTCCCAGGACTGCGAGGTGAACCTGCCGGGCCTCATGGGCTTTGTGCAGTACTGCGCCTACAACCCCTCGGAGACCGCCCGCCTCTACGGCGGCAGCTTTTGGGAAAAGCATATATCCGACTGGGTTCTCAAGTACATCGAGGGCATGGAGTCCGTGATGATCCGTGTCCTAAAGGACAACGGCTACCACGCGCCCCTGCCCTTCCGGGAGCTCATCAAGCTCACTGACGGCGTCATCGGCATGGGGGACAAGATGGGGGAGGGCTGGCTCCTCACCGCCGAGATGATCGAGCTGGTGCGGGCGGGGTACGAGAACATCGTCTGCGCCCAGCCCTTCGGGTGCCTGCCCAACCACATCTGCGGCAAGGGCATGATCAACAAGATCCGGGAGCTGTATCCCCAGGCCAACATCACGCCCATCGACTACGACCCCAGCGCCACCCGGGTAAACCAGGAGAACCGCATCAAGCTGATGCTGGCGGTGGCCCGGGAGCGTCTGGCGGAGCGGCAGGCCGTTCAGCACACCGGGGAGCAGGCGGAGCGCGGCACCCTGCGGCCCGCTTCCGTGGAACGCCGGAAGAAGACGGTCCACGCCGCGGTATAACCGCTGTGGAGAGACAAATTGAAACCAAAAGAGGAAGCGCCGTGGAAAACGGTGCTTCCTCTTTTTGCATTGTTATTTTTCCCTGAGAGCAAGTGCCCTTGATGTTACTTGTCGTATTCCCTTTTTCGCATCGAATCTTTCATTGCGCAGACAAGGTCGGTAATCAGACGGAGTTCCTTGGGGGAACAGTCCCTGGTGAGATCTGCAAGTTGATTTTCAAAGGCCGCTCTCTCACACAAAATGCTGTCGCATAGAAGATCATTGACGGATACGCCCAACACATTTGCGATTTTCACCAAAGTATTGAGCCCAACCTTGGAAGCGGCCCGCTCTATATGGGAAATATTAGATGGTTCAATTCCTACTTTCTCCGCCAAGGTTTCCTGGGTCATGTTTTGGCTTTTCCGTATATGGCGAAGGCGCTGGCCAAGCGCGGGATAATCCAGTTCCATTCCTCCACCTCCCATCATGTTATTGTAACCCCTTGACGTTGCTTCCTTTTCACATTGCCCCAGAAGTAAATTCTGCCGCCCCGGAATCACTATTTTTCAATCTTGAATTTCAAAAGAATATATGGTTCTACTTCTAAGACAGCTGCAATATTGAAAAGCAGTTCCAATGAAAGTCCCCTGTGCATTCTCGGAGCCTCAACAGATGCCAAATGTTGACGGCTGATCCCAAGGAGTTCCGCCAATTGTTCCTGTGAATAGCCCTTCTTTTTCCTATAATAGCTGATTGCATAGGACAGGGATTCTATGCGCTCTGTATTATCAAATTGCTGTTCCATGCGATCACCTGCCTCGTTAGGATTATTTTAACGAAAATAGGTGATCTTAAAAACAATCTGTAACACGTCATTGACGTGTTACAGATTATATCATATAATTACGGCATGATAAATCAACAGAATTTTCTGCTTTTACTTCAAGGGGGGTGTTGATTTGGAGAAACGATCTGAAACCCGCAGCCCTGTATGGATCAAACATGCCACGCTGTTTATTCTTTTTTTGCTCTTCTTATATGGTTTTTGGCTGCGCGGCATCGCCGCGGAGCGTGAGGCCGCCGTCTGGCGGAGAATCTTCCTGACGCCGGAGCCGGATCTCTGTGCGCTGTGCGGATATGGCGGCGGCCCGCGGTATCACGCGCCCTGCCTTGTGAATCTCTCCACAGGTGAAGTGGGCGAGATGCGGATTTATGACCCGGACCCTGTGCGGATTTGGGAAGTCAGCGAAGTACAGCAGTCGGGTACGTTTTCACTGCTCCGCTGTGCCGGGGTTACGGCGGTGCGGGATACAGACGCCCACACCTGTACGGCGGGGCTGCCGCGGAGGGCGGATGGACTGGCCCCGGAGCATTTCTGCCGGAACTGCCGTGCGCGGATCGCGGAAGCCTCCCACCGGGGGTTTATTCTCGCGGACCTCTACGACCTGGCGGATATTCAAGTGTATGCGCTCTCCGGTGAGGCGTCTTACTCCGTCCACGGCTATGATGTCTCGGTCAGCCGCAGGGGAGGAGACAGGCTCCTGCATGTCGAGATCACAGGCGGGCTATAGCAGCCCGTGGACAATCTCCGCGCAGAGGCGGAACTCCTCCGGGTCCGTCCGCCAGATCTCATACTCCGACAGAGAGGGCAGGCCCATGGAGACGCCGGCCTTGCGGTAGACCATGCCGCTGTCAATGGACGCGCCCCGGCCGCTGGTGTGGAAAGCGGTGATGCCCGCGCCGTCGAAGATTGCCCGGATGTTCTCCTTTTTCACGCCGCACCCGACCATGACGCCGATCCGGCCCGCCGCCCGGGCGCGGAGGGTCCGCAGGATCTCCAGCCCCGCCGGGGCGCTGGAGGCCTGGCCGGAGGTGAGGATGGTCCGGCAGCCCAGGGCCACGGCGGCCTCCAGGGCCTCCAGGGGGTCCCGGGTCATGTCAAAGGCCCGGTGGAGGGTTACCTCCATGTCCCCTGCGCAGTCCATCAGGCGGCGCATTTTGTCCATGTCCAGGGTTCCCTCCGGCGTCAGAGCGCCGATGACTACGCCATTCGCCCCCAGGGCCCGGAAAGCCCGGATCTCCGTACACATCTCCTCCATCTCCGGCTGGGAGTAGAGAAAGTCGCCGAAGCGGGGGCGGATCAGGACGTTGACGGGAACCGCGACGTCCCGATGGACCTGCTTGAACAGGGCGGGGGAGGGGGTGGTGCCGCCAATGGCCAGGTTGGCGCACAGCTCCAGCCGGTCCGCGCCTGCCAGGGCGGCCGCGGCGGCGGAGGCGTAGGAGTCTACGCAGCCTTCGATCAGTGGTGTGTCCATTAAAAAAAGCTCCTTTCCAAAAATGACCTCAGTCCCGCACCAGCACCTGCAGTTCGGTGACATACTCCTCCTCGTGGCGGGTGTCGTGGACGTCGACGCGGTACAGCTCCAGAGGCGGCGCGGCGGGGGTGAGGCCCCGCTCCCGAACGCCCCGAAGCAGCGTCTCCAGGTGCCGCTCCAGCCGGTCGTATCTGCCCCGGTAGAAGAGCCCGGCGTACCGTCCGGCGGGGAGCAGGGCATCCCGGGGGCCGCCGGGGGGCGTGAGGAAGAACACACAGGAGAAGTGGCTGAAGATCCCGCGCCGCAGGCTCTCCCCGTCCAGAATGGCCCCCATGGTCTGGGCCCCCATGACCTTGATGTAGTCCTGGTGCCGTCTCTCCAGCTTTTTCAGCAGGAAGTCAATTTCCTTCTCCAGAATTAGATTCTCCCGGAGAAAGACATAGGGCCGGGACTCCTCTTCCGTGACGCTGACCTCGCCCTCCGCCACGGCACGGTACCGCTCCAGCCGCTTCCGGCGCTGCCTCGCCTCCTGCCGGGCGGCCCGGAGGGAGGCCAGCTTTTCCTCCAGCAGCGATTCCTGCCGGTCCAGCAGGGACAGCGTCTCCTCCACGCTGCGCCGCTCCAGATAGGCCCGGATGTCCTCTGTGGGCAGGTCCAGTTCCCGCAGGGAGCGGATGACGTTCAGGGCGCACACGTCCTGGATGGTGTACATCCGGTATCCGCTCTCCCCCCGGAGGGGGTGAAGCAGTCCCTTCTCCTCGTAGTAGCGCAGAGTATCCGGGTGGAGATAGAACAGCCGGGCGATTTCATGGATCTTGTAGAGGTCCTTCATTTTCTGCCTCCTGGGGGTTGACTTTCGGATGATACGAGGGTTTATGATGTAGCCAGCAGGCGGACCGTGGCCCGCCTGTGGATGAAGCGCGTGTGGGTTTTCCGCGGAGTCAGGCACGTTGGCCGGTGATGCGGCCCTCGGTGCCGGCGGCAGCCGCGGCGGGAGGTTGGGAGTTTGGAATTGCGAAAGAGATTTTTAAAATTTGTCCTGCCGTCCATCGCGTCGATGTGGGCCTTTTCCCTCTACACCATGGTGGACGGCGTGTTTGTCGCCCGGGGGGTGGGGGAGACCGCCATGGCGGCGGTGAACCTGTCCGCGCCCTTCACGTCGCTGGTCTTCACGGTGGGTGTGCTGCTGGCGACGGGCACCTCCACGGTGATCTCCGTTGCCCTGGGCCGGGGGGAGCTGGAGCGGGCCCGGAACGATTTTAACCAGAATCTGGCGGTGACGGCGGCTGTGAGCCTGCTTCTCACCGCGCTGGTGCTGCTGAGTCTGGAGAGGACGGCGCTGATCCTGGGGGCCACGCCGGACACGCTGGAGTATGTGAAGGAGTACGTGGGCACGATCGCTGTGTTTGCCGTCTTTTTCACCGTGTCCTACAATCTGGAGGTTCAGGTCAAAGCCAACGGGGCCCCGCAGGTCAGCACCGTGGGCGTGCTGTCCTGCGCGCTGATGAACGTGGCCCTGGACGCCCTGTTCGTGGTGGGCCTGGGCTGGGGCGTATGGGGAGCCGCTCTGGCCACGGGCCTGGCGCAGGTGAGCTCCACCGCCGTGTTTTTGGTCTACTTCCTCACCCACCGGGAGCGTCTCCGCCTGGGCCGGTTCCGGCTGAAATTGAGGCGCTACCGCCGTATCGTGCCCCTGGGCCTCTCCGAGGGGCTCAACGAGCTCTCCAACGGCCTGGTGATTTTTCTCTTCAACCACACCATCCTGCGCTTCATTGGAGAGCAGGCCCTGCCGGCCTACACCGTCATCAGCTACGTCAACACCCTGGTGCTCATGACCATGACCGGCGCCGCCCAGGGGATGCAGCCCCTGGTGAGCTACGCCCTGGGGGCCGGGCGGCAGGAGGAGTGCCGCCGGCTTTTGAAATACGGCGTTGCCGCCGCGGCGCTGTTCGCGGCGCTGTCCTTCGCCCTGGGGGAACTGGGAGCGCCGCTGATTGTGGGGGTGTTTCTGGATCGGGGCAGCGCCATTTTTGACTACTCCGTCTCCGCCCTGCGGATGTACGCCTGGAGTTTCCTGGCGGTGGGGTTCAACGTGATCTTCGCCGCCTTCCTCACCGCGGTGGAGCGGCCTGCCCCGGCCCTTGCCATCTCCCTCAGCCGCAGCCTGGTGCTGCTGTCCGCCAGCCTGCTGACGCTGCCCGTGCTGTTTGGGGACCGGGGCATCTGGTTTTCCACGCTGGCATCGGAGCTGGGATGCCTGGTGATCACTGCCGCCTGCGCCGCCGCCTACTTTCGCGAAGGGCGGGAGGATGCGGGCCCTCTGTCCTGACGGCGCGCTACTTTCCCGAAAGCAGGGTGACGGTGTAGGCCAGGGTCTTTCTCTCACCTGGGGCCAGGGTGATGGCAAAGGGCTTGTCCTGAAAGCGTCCGGTCTCATTGTCAAAGGCGGCGCAGCCATGCCAGGGCTCCAGACAGAGGAAGGGCGCGCCGGGCTTGGTCCAAAAGGCCACCATGGGGAATTGGGAAAACTCCATTTTGACGCCCCGTCCGCTCTCCCGGTGCGTCAGGGAGACGGCGCGGGACTGGAGCTGCCGGAAAATCACGGTGTCCAGCCGCCGGAAGATCTCGTAGTCCAGGGGGAGCGGGGCGCCGGAGAGCATGGGCTCCGCCGCCCCGCCGCGAATCAGTCCCTCCGGCGTCAGCAGCAGGGTGGAGGCATCCTCCCTCTGGCTGAATGTCAGCTGGTAGTCCTCAAAGCGCTCCCCGCCGGAGAGGGGGCAGCGAAAGGCGGTGTGGGCGCCAATGCAGAAGGGGAGGGGGGTGCCGCCGGTGTTTTCCACGGTAAAGGCGGTGGAGAAGCCGTCCTCCAACAGCTGGTGCCGCACCCGCAGGGAGAAGGGGAAGGGGTAGCGCTCCAGTGTCTCGCCGCTCTCCCGCAGCTCCAAGGTGATGGAATCGCCGCCCTGCTCCGTGGGAGTGAAGTCCAGGTGTCTGGCAAATCCGTGGCGGGACATCCGGCAGGTCTGCCCGTGGATGTCCACTTGGCCGTCTCTCAGGGAGCCTATGATGGGGAAGAGGATGGGGTTCTGCCCGGACCAGAACGCGGGGTTGCCGTCCCAGATGTACTCCGTGCCGTCCCGGCGCAGGGAGACCAGCTCGCCGCCGCGGGTCTGGACTGCGGCCTCCAGGCCGCCGCGGGAAAGGATAAAGCGCATAGGATCGCCTCCTGCATCAATTGTGTTGAGTCTACTATACCCCGGGCGGAACGGAGAAGTCAAGCGGCGCCGCCGGTTGTTTTCCGCCGCCGGCGGGAGAGAAAAAATTTTTGATTTTTTTACCGGGAAGACTTGACAAAAACCCGCTGTATCTGGTATAGTAATTTTTGCCCGCTAGGGGCCAGATATGGCGGCATAGCTCAGTTGGCTAGAGCATGCGGTTCATACCCGCAGTGTCCCCGGTTCAAATCCAGGTGCCGCTACCAATTCCATGGAGCGCCGGCCGGCGCTTCATGGAATCCCGATTCCCAACATGGCGCTTAGGCGATGACGGCACAGCCGCCAGCGAAGCCGGGAGCGGTTGAGGCGCGGTTTATCCTGACAATGGCCCGTTGGTCAAGTGGTTAAGACACGGCCCTTTCACGGCTGTAACATGGGTTCGAATCCCGTACGGGTCACCATCCCATAAGATGCCGTGACGTGCGGCGTCTTATGGGAGAACAAAACCGAATAGGAATATGGAGGCTTAGCTCAGCTGGTTAGAGCGCATGCTTCACACGCATGAGGCCACTGGTTCGAGTCCAGTAGTCTCCACCATCGGCCCGCCGAAACCGCGAGGTTTTGGCGGGTTTCTTCTGCTTTTCATAACTTTTTAGCGAGGTTTGTTTTTGAATTTTTAGGCAGACCCACAAGTTGACCCACACGGGAAAACGACCGGAGAGAACGAAAGAGCACCGGGCAGGAATCCTGCCCGGTGCTGCTGTTTGAGGGCTTTCCCCCTCTCACATTTGACTGCTGATCACCGCTCCAATGGTGTCTGCCGCATCCTGTTTCATCTGCGCCGTGGCATGGGTATACGTGTTCAGCGTAAACCCTGCTGAGTAGTGACCCAGAGCACCAGAGAGCGTTTTCACGTCCACACCGTTCTTCAGCGATAAGGTGGCGAAAAGATGCCGCATATCATGGAACCGGACATGCTCTGCTCCGATTGCTTTCAGGATTTTGTCGTGCGTCCGCCGGAAGGCGTCCGGATCGTACATCGTTCCGGTTTTCGGCGATGGGAACATATATGGATTATCTGGGTGCCTTTTGTGTTCCTCAATCAGGAGGTTCACCGCCTGCTGTGGAATCGCCAGCGTCCGTACAGAGTTCTGCGTCTTCGGCGGACTGACCACCAGTTCTCCCTTAATCCGATTGACCTGTTTTGTAACGGAGATTGTTCTGGCCTCGGCATCTAAGTCCGTCCAAAGGAGGGCAAGCAGTTCTCCCCTTCTCAAGCCCGTCGTCAGTTCCAGATAAAACGCAGCCAGCAGTCCCCGGCGTTCTGCCTCTGCCAGATACATACCGATCTTCTCCTGAGGCAGAATGCGCATCTCCTTTTTCTCCAGCTTCGGCAATTTACAGCCCTGAGCAGGATTGACTAAAATCAAGCGTTCCGCTACTGCCTGATCCAAGCAATTGCTCAAAAGTGTGTGGACGCCTCTGACCACTCGCGGGCTGAGAGTCTTATCTTTCAGTTCAGGGTACCCCTTGCGCTGGACTCGGCCATTTTTCTGGAGATTGTTGTAAAACCGCTGGATTTGAATGGTCGTCAATTTGTCCAGCATGCTCTTGCCAATGCCGGGAACGATATGATTCTCAATATAATTTGTGTAGTATTCGCGTGTATTTGGCCGGATACGAGGCTCGGCGTAAACCTCATACCACGTCCGCACCCACGATGCCACCGTGTAATTTCCAGCTTTGGAAATATCCAAGCGTTGACCTTCAGCAATCGCCTCTTTCAATTTCTCTTTGACTTCCGCCTGAGTCCTGCCCAAAACGTTTTTGATAATCCGTTTACCAGACTCAGGATGATAACCCGCCGTGTAGCGCCCTTCCCAGCGGCCATCCTTGCGTTTGCGAATATTTCCCTCGCCGTTTGCCCTGCGCTTTGCCACCTGCTATTCACCTCCGTTTCTGATATCGCCATCGTTATCATCCATACACTCAGCCATGATCCTGACGCCCAACCGAAAGCCCAGGATGAAATTCTCGGTTGCTGTGATGCTGTTGATTTCATGCTGTGACCGGATGAGTTTTGTAAGAGTCTCTCGCTCGGTTTCCTCCAGCTGTTCCATGAGATGATTTTCATATTTAGCGATACGGTCCACTGCCCGCTTCAGCTCTGAGCCAGGTATCATCTGCTGCTCACAGGGTGTGATGTTGCCGTAGTAGAGATCTTCCAGAATTTTTCTCATTTCTCTGCCCTCCTTTTCAACTGCACAACATACCAGCACGCTGTGTCAATAGCTAGAGCCGGAGGACAGAGTTATCAGAAACTTATCATTTAACAGTTGCGGTTTCTCTTTGTATACAGTAGTGCAGCTGACGGCTATCCCATCGACATCGTCTGGCTGGGGGCCTGTTCCTCATGATCGTCCGCCTTGTGGCCCATGGCGATTTTCTTTTCTCTGAGCTGTACCAGCCGCTTTCGGTCGATCTGGATTCCGCCAGGAACAGTCGGGAGTGGCATCTGCTCTTGGAAGATACGGCTCATGTGATGGAGCAGTCTGCTCACGGACAGCATGACCGAGGGAGGTTTCAAGTTATCCCAGCGGTCCAGGAAGAACTGTGCGTATTCGTTGCCCTGAGTGGCAGACTGTGAGAACCAGTAATGGGCCTGCTCACAATCCTGTCTGTCCAGATACAACTTACCAAGAACGTATTGGGCAAACTGGTTCCCAGCTTCTGCGGACTGTGTGAAATATTCCATCGCTTTGGCGGTGTCCCTCTCTACGACTTTGCCTCTGAGATACTCCTTGCCCAACTGATAGGCGGCGCAGTCACTCCCATGGTGGGTGGCATACTCCAACCATTGGATTCCCAACTCGGTGTCATGCACTTCCGGATTGTCGGAGAACAGGAGTTTCCCCAACTCATACTGCGCTGGAACATGACCCCGCCGGGCCGACTGATCGAACCAGTATTGGGTTTTTACACTATCCGGGATTAGCACTGGGCCGTCTCGATAGAGCCTGCCGACGAGATACTGCGCGTCAGGGTCACCATTTTCGGCTATGTCCATGAGTTGTGCTGCCGCGTCATCCCTGTCTGCCATCGGAGCAGTGTCATCCTGAGTGGACATCCACAGCTCCCGGCAGTCGTATGACAGTTCAGAGGAATCTGCGGCGTCCTCCATCTCCTCATCCTCAAAAGTGACCTTGCCCATGCGGATGTTCTCCGCTTCATGAATGACTGCGTTTTTGATAGACCGGAACTCCTTCTGTTGAAACAGCGGCGGACGCTGACGTTCTTTCTCCGAATAGAAATCCTCCACCTGACACTGGAGTTCCCACCATACCTGATAGCACTCGTTGATGACAGGCAGCCGTTCCATTAGATCAACGATCTCATCCACCGTTTTCTTCACGGCTTTCGGGAGATAGCCGTATTTTTTATTACTTGTTACTGACTCCAACTGAGCGACCAGAGTCATCATCAGCGATTCCACTTCTGGATGGCTGCTGAGGCTTGCCTGCATCTCCTGCGCCAGAACCTTCATTTCTTCTCTGGCCCTGCGCACCAGTTCATCTCTGGAGGAGGACTTCTGCTCGTAGGTGTGGAGCATCTCCTGCTTGAAGATATCGTTGGTCAGCGTGGACTTGATCTTCCTGATTCCATCCTTGGAGAGGTACGCCAGTCCCGGCTTCACCGACCACGCCATCATGTGGATGTGGGGGTGGCCGCCCTCATCATGGAAGGCGGCGTACCAGCGGAAGTCGCCGGGCGGGATATTCATCGCGGCGGCGAGCTCGTTGCGGCGAGCTCGGATCAGGTTGCACCACTGAGCGGCGTGGTCGTATCCCAGCCGCTCGGCATCCTCCCGCTTGAGGGAGATGATGTGTGTCCAGATGTTGCCGGGGTATTCGTTCAGTTCTTTCATGGCGGCACCCATATCCACGTTGTCCTCATCACCGAAGAGACCGTGAGAGCGCGGGCGCTCCGCCATGTACTCCATGTAGTCGGCGGGCAGCAGCTCCACACCTTCACGGGTACCGATGTACTTCAGATAACCTCCCGGACCACCGCCACCACCCTTGATGTAGGGGCTCTTGACGATCAGTCTTGCCATTGGTCATCACCTTCAGCGCTTTCCTCACGCTCTCTGGCTTTCTGCTCAAAGGTCAGCAGTCCGTTGGTGGCTTTGACGTTCTTCACGCTGTCCGCTCGCAGTTTCCGCAGGTAGTCGCTATCCATCCGGATACAATCGAGGACGGCGCTGATTCCCATATCTGTTTCCACCGTCAGCTTGTAGAATAGCCGGGCCATCCGATCCTCGAACATCCCCAGCCGTCCATCGATAGCGGACTGGATCGCTGTTGGAAGTGTCTCGTTCTGTTCCGCCTCAAGAAGATCCTGGTAGCGCGTGATTGCTCTTTCGATAAACTCGTTTTTGCTCCGGCTGCCGTCCAGACGATAGTCCCGTTCCAATCGGAACTCCGTGATCGGAGACAGTCGAATGGTCATTTTGTGTGTGTTTTCTGATTTGCTCATAATATCCTCCAAGTTATGTGTTTGGTGCTGGGGAAAGTTCTGCTGCTCTAAGGGCGAGTCCCGAGATGAGGTCAGACGTGCTTTTCCCTCTCCGGAATGAGGTCGCCCTATACCCCCGCAAACTGCCCGCACTGCGGGCAGAAGTGGCCAGCGGGGCGCCAACAAGGCGGCACGCTTTTATCCTGCTCCTCCTCGTCTCCCGCTCCTCCTCGTCTCCCGTCTTGCGCCTCTCAACGGCTGCACAGCGGTTTGCGCTGTTGGGACGGGTCAGGTGCTGCCAGAGTAGAGACTGGGGCACACAGGGCTGTTCTGGGGCTACGGCGGTCGTATTTCTGTTGTCGACGGATGACACACCTGTGCTCCGCATCCAACTCCAGCTGGTGGAGCTGCCGTTGGTCGTGGGGCTTGCGCTGGCCCAGCATCTTGGTCAAGTCCCCCTGGGGGTCTGTGTCCAGCATGAGGACTTTCTTTCCGTCCAGCGCAAGACAAGCCCCCAGGTTGTAGACGGTAGTGCTTTTGCCAACTCCGCCCTTTTGATTTGCTACACTTATCACCTTGGGTTTCGCCATATTGGGGTTCCCTCCTTTTTCATAGATTTAGCCGCCTGCGGCGAAACAGACGGCTATGTATGGGCATAGAAAAAGCCGCCTTTTCATCATTGAAAAGACGGCCTATCCAGTCAAGCGATATGTGATTTTCAGGGGTATTTCAAAGGATGGCGCTAAACCGTATGTCCGCATTTCCCCGCGTTTTGTCGTATCAAAACTCATTCCTTGGTAGTAAATTCGTAGTAATTGGGGTGGTCTGTTGTCAGGAAATGCGGCGT
>CAJUDV010000010.1 GCA_910585385.1 uncultured Oscillibacter sp.
CGGCGGTGAAGATGACGGCGTCCACCCCGCCCATGGCGGCGGCGTAAGCGCCCACGTACTTCTTCACCTCATAGGCGAACTTCTCCTGGGCCAGTTCCGCCTTCTTGTCTCCCTTGGCGGCGGCGTTCTCCAGGTCCCGGAAGTCGGAGCTGACGCAGCTCAGGCCCTCCACACCGGATTTCTTGTTCAGCACATTCAGCATCTCGTCGATGCTCAGGCCGTGCTTGTTCATCACGTACTGGAGGATGCCGGCGTCCAGGTCGCCGGAGCGGGTGCCCATGGGCAGGCCCGCCAGGGGGGTGAAGCCCATGGAGGTGTCCACGGACTTACCGCCGTCCACCGCGGCGATGGAGGAGCCGTTGCCCAGGTGGCAGGAGATGAGCTTGACCTCCTCGGGCTTCTTGCCCAGCATAGCGGCGGCACGGCCCGCCACGTACTTGTGGCTGGTGCCGTGGAAGCCGTACCGGCGGACCTTGTCCTCCTCATAGTAGGCGTAGGGCAGGGCGTACATGTAGGCCTTGGGGGGCATGGTCTGGTGGAAAGCGGTGTCAAACACGGCCACCATGGGCACGCCGGGCATCACCTTCTGACAGGCCCGGATGCCGGTGAGGTTGGCCGGGTTGTGGAGGGGAGCCAGGGGAATGCAGTCCTCAATAGCTTTCAGCACATCGTCGGTGATGAGGACGGACTTGTTGAAGGCCTCGCCGCCATGAACCACCCGGTGTCCCACCGCGCCGATCTCCTTCATGGACCCGATGACGCCGTTGGCGCCGTCCACCAGGGCGTCCAGCACGGCCTGAATGGCCTCGGAGTGGGTGGGCATGGCCACGTCCACGGCGTCCAGAGCCGCCTTGCCCTCCACCTGGGGCTTGTAGGTGAACTTGCCGTCAATGCCGATGCGCTCGCACAGGCCCTTGGCCAGCAGGCTGCCGGTCTCCGGATTCAGCAGCTGATATTTCAGGGAAGAGCTGCCCGCGTTGATAACCAAAATGTTCATTGTTCCTCGACTCCCTTTTCTTCTTTTTTGAAAATGCTTGCAGGATTTTCCACATTTGGTATAATACCTATATATCCGACTTCATTATAGCAGGTTTTTTTTTTAAGACAACCTCTATTTTTACCGAACTGTCATTTTTTTGTCATCGTTTTGAGGTGATTTTTCTGCGGGCTGCTGGTATCATTACAGAGTACAATCCCCTGCACACGGGCCACCTCTATCTGCTGGGAGCGGTCCGCCGCCTGCTGGGAGAGGACGCCGCCGTCATCTGCGCCATGAGCGGGGACTTTGTCCAGCGGGGGGACTTCGCCCTTCTCCGGCGGCAGGCCCGGGCCGCCGCCGCCGTCCGCGGCGGGGCGGACCTGGTGCTGGAGCTGCCCCTGCCCTGGGCGGCGGCTCCGGCGGAGCGGTTCGCCGACGGGGGCGTCCAGGTTCTGCTGGGTACCGGCGTGGTGGATGCCCTGGCCTTCGGCAGCGAGTGCGGCGACGGAGCCGCCCTGCGGCGTCTGGCCGCGGCGCTGCTGTCGGCGGAGTTTCCATCCCTTTTGAAAGAGGAGCTGGCCCGGGGGGACAGCTTCGCCGCCGCCCGCCAGCGGGCGGCGGGCCGGCTGACCTCCCCCGGGGAGGCGGCGCTGCTGTCACAGCCCAACAACACCCTGGGGGTGGAGTACTGCAAGGCCCTGCTGGCCCGGAACGCCCCCCTGGAGGTGCTGACCATTCCCCGCCGGGGGGCCCCCCACGACGCGGAGACCCCGGCGCCGGAGCAGAGCGCCTCCGCCGCCGCCATCCGGGCCCTGCTGCGGCAGGGACGGCGGCAGGAGGCCCTGCGCCATATGGCTCCCGCCATGGCGGAGGTCTACCGGGACGAGGAGGCCGCGGGCCGGGCTCCGGTATTTCTGGAAAAGTGTGAGCGGGCGGTCCTGGCCCGCCTTCGGACCATGGAAGAGGCGGACTTCGCCGCCCTGGACCAGGGCCGGGAGGGTCTCTACCGCCGGCTGTACCGGGCCAGCCGGGCCGCCGTGTCTGTGGAGGATCTGCTGGCGGCAGCCAAGACGAAGCGGTACCCCCACGCCCGCCTGCGGCGGATGGTTCTGTGGGCCTACCTGGGCCTGCGGCCGGGGGACTTCCCCGATGCCGTGCCCTATCTGCGGGTGCTGGCGGCCAATGCGCGGGGACAGACCCTGCTGGCCCGGATGCGGAAAACGGCCTCCGTCCCCATTCTGACCAAGCCCGCTGCCGTAAACCGGCTGGGAGCGGAGGCCCGGGAGCTCTTCGCCCTGGAGGCCCGGGCGGCGGACCTGTACGCTCTGGCGTATCCGAACCTCTCCGCCGCCGTGGGCGGCAGTCTCTGGCGGGAGGGGCCGGCGATGATCTGAGACCTCGGAAAGGGGAAATGACCCATGAAAAAAACAATTTTGCTGATACTGCTCTGCTGTCTCCTGGCGGGGTGCACCGCCGCCCCGGCGGACCGGGAACCCGCTGAGAACCCTCCGCCCCCGGCGGCGGAGCCCGCGCCGGAGGAGCCCTGTGTCTGCACCGTTGAGATGATGGACTGGGAGGACAGCGCCGCGGACGAGGACGGCACCGCTCTGGCAACGTGCCGCGTTCACATGCCGGTGCTGACCGCCCGCCGGGCCGACGGCACCGCCATTGAGACCGCGGAGACGGAGGCCGAGGCCCGGGCTCTGGCGGCGGCGGAGACCTTCAACGCCCAGTTCGCGGCCTGGACGCTGGACGAGGAGTTCCAGGAGCTGGCGGCTCTGGCGCGGGAAGAGCGGGCATGGCGGCAGGAGAGCGGCATTGACTGGGGCCATGCCTTCTTTACGGAGATGACCGGCGAAACCTACCAGACGGACCGGCTGGTGAGCGTGGCGGGGGAGTATTACAGCTACACCGGCGGCGCCCACCCCAACACGGTGCTGATGGCCTGGAACTTCGATCTGGAGACCGGGGCGTTCTTCGTGCCGGAGCAGCTGGCGGGAGACGGCGAGGCATTCTCCCAGGCGGTGAGCGCGGAGATTGTCCGCCAGATCGGCGAGACGGCGGCGGAATATGACCTGGCGGCGGAGGAGGTATTCTGGGAGAATTACGAGGAGATCGCCGCCGGGTGGAGCAGCTACGCCGTCAGCTTTGACGAGACGGGCATGACGGTGGGCTTCTCCCCCTACGAGCTGGCGGCCTACGCCGCCGGGTCCCAGGTCTTCCGCCTCCCCTATGACCTCCTGGCCCCCCATCTCGGCGATTACGGCCGGGCGGTGCTGGGTCTGGAATGACGCGGAGGGACAGCGGGCGAACGCCCGCTGTTTTTCTACTTGACATACCTTGTGTCTCTATGTATAATAAGCATAGAGACACAAGGTATTATTTTTGAGAGGAGTGAAAAAGATGCCGAAAAAGCAGCAGATCGAGCACACGCCGCTGCTGGTGCTGTCACTGCTGGCGGGGGAGGACATGTACGGCTACCAGATGATTCTGGAGCTGGCCCGCCGGTCCAACCACACCTTTGACATGAAGGAGGGCACGCTGTACCCAGTGCTCCACGGCCTGGAGCAAAAGGGGTATCTGGAGGCCTACCGGCAGGAGGCCCCCACGGGCCGGACGCGGAAGTACTACCACCTGACCCGCAAAGGCGGCGAGGCCCTGCGGACGGAGGCGGAGAGCTGGCGGCAGTACAGCGGGGCCGTGGACGCGGTGCTCCGCTCCTCCGCCCTGGGGATGGCGTGATGAATCGCTCGGAGTACTGCGCCCAGGTGCTCTCCCACCTCCGCCGCCTGTCCCGGCGGGAGCGGGAGGCCGTCCGGGCGGAGCTGGAGGAGCACATGGAGGACCGCGTCTGCGCCCTGCTGGACCTGGGCTACGACCAATCGCTTGCGGAGGAGCGGACCATGGCCGCCATGGGGGACCCGGCGCAGGTGGGCCGGGAGATGGCGAAACAGTACCCCCGGGGCTGGAATGTGGTCACCGGCGTGTCGTTGGTCCTCTGTGTTTTTGTGATGTTCTCGGCCCTCTCCAGCAGTTCCAACAGGAAGATGATCGGGTATGCCTGGGACAGCCTCGTCTACCGTGTGTTCCCGCCGGGGCCGGAGACGGTGATCGCGGGCACCGTCTCCCCGCGGGGGATCGAGCCCGTCTCCGGCGTCACGGAGGCGGTGGACATCCGGCGGACCATCGGAGACAACGTGCTGCGGGTCTACCAGATCACCGTGGGGACTCAGGACAGCCAGACGGCGGCGAAGACCCGGATCTATGAAGACGGTTATCAGGACGGCGCGCTGGCGGCGGAGGCGGCGAAATCCCAGGAGGAGGGACAGCTGACGGCGGAGGCGGCGGTGTGCATCTACCACAAAATTCCCGGCGGCCTGGTGGCGATGCCCTTGTTCAACAATCTCACGGCGGAGAGCCAGCGGGGAGACCAGCAGGTCCCCTTTCGCCGGGGGGCGGTGGCCAATCCGATGATGTGGCAGGTCTTTCTGCGCTCCCCCGTCCAGCCGGGGGACGACCATATCACCCTGCGCTACGCGTGGCTGGGGGAGCGTGTCACCGTGGACATTCCCCTGCCGGAGGAGGGTGCGTCATGAGGAGAAAAAAGAAGCTGTCCACCCGCCGGCGGCGGGGGGTGCGCTGCGCCGCGGCCGCTCTGGTACTCCTCATTCTGGCGCAGAACTTTCTGCACACGGCGCTGCTGCTGCCCATCCAGGCCGTCCGGCTGGCGGAGGAACAGAACGGCGTCCAGGATACCCGGGCCGTCCGGCGGCAGTGGGAGCCGGAGCTCCTCAACGGAACGGCCCTGTTCTATCTAACGGCCAGCGACAACGCCGTGCTTCTCACGGATACGTATTTAACCGCCCGAGGCTGGCAGCCCAGGTATTCGGGATTGCTGGACTGCACCGAAGACAAGCCTCTCCACGCCGGAGAGCGGATCGTCACGCTGGACGCCGGAGAGGACGCCGAAAACCGCTACTACGGCACCCACCTCTTTTTCTACGGGCGGGTGGACGACCCCGCCATTGAGACCGTGGAGATCCGCCTCCAGGCGCCTCCCGATTATGAGACAGCGGAGGGGGAGACCGTCGACCAGGGTTATCTTCTGCTCACCGCTCCCATCTTCCAAAAGAATGGGCGCCGGTATTTCCTCCTGGATTACCGGGCGCCCTCCCCGGACAGCGTGAAGAGGGCGGACCGCATTGTCGGAAGAAACGCCGCAGGGAACGGCGTCACGTCGTTTCAGATCCCGGTGACCGGCGTCAACATCGCCCGCCGCACGCCCAGAGGGGCGGAGGCCGGCGGGAGTACATAGAGAACAAACGCTCCCCCCGCGCCAATGGGCGCGGGGGGAGTTCCTGTCAGTTTTTCTCCAGCAGCTGCTCCAGAATGTTCCCGCTGAACGTCTCCAGCCGCTCCCCAATCCCCGGCAGGCGCACCGCCGTGCCGGCGTCGTTGGCGGTCTCCAGCATACAAAAGCCCGGCGGCAGCCAGAAGCCCTTGTTCATGTTCATGGCGGACACCACCTGGCTGGCCACAATGTCCCCCCCGGAGTACCCGGAGACCACGATGGCGAACACCGCCGTGTCCTCAAAGGGCGCGGTGCGGTAGAGGGCCGTCAGGCGGTTGATGGCGGCGGTGAGGTTGGCGGGCAGGGCGTCGTTGTAGTTGGGGCACAGCAGCACCACGCCGTCTGCCGCCCGGATGGCGGGGTACACCTCCTCCACCATGACGCCGCCGTAGAAGCAGTCCTCCCGCTCCCCGAAGTGGAGGCAGGCGGTGTAAGGGCACCCGGCGCAGTCCGTGAGGGCGCCGTTGCGAAGGCCGATCTCCGTGATGTCACAGCCGGCCTCCAGCCGCCGCCGGCACCGGCTCCACAGGGCCAGGGTGTTGGAGGTGGGGCGGCTGGAGGCGTGGAGCGCCAGAAGCCGCGGCCTCCGCCTCCGGGGCGGGGCGAAATCCAGCACCCGCCGCGCCAGGTCCGCCGCCGCCCGGCGGTAGGCCTCCTCCAGGGAACACATCGCGTTTTTGGCCTGGACGGTAAAGTTCCGCAAATCCCCCACGGCCTCCACCAGGGGCCGCCCTGGGAAGGCGCACCCGGCGAGACTTGCCGCCAGCGCCAGGTCCCGCCCGGCGGATTTGGTGTACAGGTCCCCCTCCCCATCCACCAGAATGCCCCCCACGCACCCCCGGAGACACCCGGGGTGGGTGCGGAGGTACGCCAGCAGGGCGCAGAATTCCGGATTCACGCCGCTGCCGTCCAAAGACACGGCAAAGAGGACACGGCAGTCTTTCAGGGCCCCCTCCAGCCGGGGGCGCACCTGGGCCCGGCGGCCCTCCAACGCGGCCTCCAGGGTCCGGGCAAACCGCTCCGGGGCGGTCTCGCCGGGGCGGATGACGGTCAAAACCTGTGACATGGCGGACCTCCTATCCGATCTCCCGCAGGGACGCCTCCGTCTCCTCCAGGCGGGCGAAGAGCGCCTCCGGCAGGGCCAGGGTCTCCCACTCCAGCCCCCGGGCCGTAAAGCGGTTCTTACAGCCAAACCACACGCCTCCCAGGGGCACGGAGCCGCAGTGCCACTCCCCCCGCAGGCTCAGCAGCAGCTGCATGGCCCCGGAGGACACGGCGGGGGCCACATAGGGCTTGAACCCCAGCTCCCGGATCCGGAGGTTGGCCTCCAGGGTGAGTCGGGTCAGCTCCCGGGAGAGCGTGTCGTCATAGCGCTCTATGGAGTTGGCGATCACCAGCCCCGCCCCGTGGGGCCCGAAGCTCCGCCCCTCCGTGAGGAAGGCGGCAAAGCGGGGGTCCCCCTTGGCGAAGTACGCCGCCCGGGCGTTCATCACCCCCAGGCCGAAGCCCTGGACCTGCTCGGGAAGGAGGCCCAGGCCGTCCCAATGGCCCTCCCCGTCCAGGTTGGAGGCCCGCCAGGCCGCCTGGCACAGGGGGTCCACCGGGTCGCTGAGGACGATGAAGAGCCCCCGGAAGTCCGCCGCCCGGGCCTGCCGGGCAAACTGCTCCGCCAGAGGCCGGTTGGCCTCCAGCTGGGCCATGCGCACATCCTCTACGCCGCTGCCCACCGGCGGAACGGCCCGGGCGGCGGCGAAGATAAAGACGCCGCAGTCAAAGAGCCGCTCCGGCGGAACCGCCTCCACCTCCGGCAGGGCATTATAGTCCCAGGGCCAGGCGGTCTGACCCATCTCCATAACCCACCGGGCCACGGTGTTCTCGCTGAGGTCGCAGACGCCCACGGCGGAGATCACATCGCCCCCCAGCAGCTTCAGCGCCGTCAGCAGCGTGCCTCCCACGTCCCCCACCGCCAGCAGGTGGAGTCGCTTCTTCCCCGGCCTGTGGGCGGCGAACTCCAGCGCCCGCCGCCAGCGGGGGTGCCGGAGGTTCACGGCGGTGAGACGGCCCGCCGCCGCGGCCGCGGAGACGCTCTCCGGCAGCGCCGGCGCCTCCCCCATCCGCCGGGGGTCCAGCCAGCGGACGTCCGCCGCCTCCGCCGTCAGCTGGCGGGGGTCCGTCACCCGCCAGGCGGCGGGGAGCAAGCCAGGGTCTCCCCGGACCAGAAACAGCTCCGGCGTCCCCGGCTCCGCGGTCTCATAGGGAAGCTCCAAAAATGAGGCCGCCTGTTTTCCGTGAATGGTATACCAATCCATAAAATCTCCTGTTCTTTGGCATCGGGAGGTCCGGCCGCTCCCGGATTACTCCAGAAGCTCCCGCATCCGCAGCAGCATTTTCAGGTCGTTTTCTACGCACATGGAGGCAGGCTGGCTGGCGTCATAGCGCAGACAGCCGCCTTTGTCCGGGCTGAGGGGCAGAATCACCGCCTCGCTGAGACGGGAGAGGGTCAGATTCCGGGCGTACCGCTCCCGGTAGGCGGACTCCAGCGCCAAAAGGATGCCGCGGCTGTTCTCCAGGCAGGTCCTGGAGAAGGCAAACACCGCCTCCCGGCCGCATTCCTTGTAAAACTTAGGAAAGGCGTAGGGCAGGATCAGGTTTACCGCCGGGGTCAGGCCGGGCACGGAGGCCCGGGCCCCGCCTACGGTGTCTCCGCCGATAAAGGGGTACATGGTGGACTCCACGAACCAGGCCCGCATGTTGGGGATGTAGTAGACGCTGTCCACCTCCCGGCCCCGGGCGGCCATCAGGTCCCGGCCCCGGCCGGAGAGAAGCCCCACCACGCAGCGGTCCACGTCCACCCCCTCCCGCCGGAACAGCGGGTCCAGAACCTGAATCCGGTTGCCGGAGTGGAGCAGGTCGTCCACCAGCATCACGGGACGGCGGAAGGAGCGGATGGTGCGAATCTGGCTCTCCAGCGGGGCATAGCCGGGAAATGCCTCAATGGTGAAGGAGCGCAGGTCCGGCGCAAATACCTTGTCGGTGTGGATGGTCTTGGTGACGGTGTTGGGCACGGCGCTGCCCCGCAGGATCTTGCCGAAGGGAACGCACATCTTGGGTCCCAGCACCCGGGGAGACGTGGGCTCGGCGGGCACGCCGTTGAGAACCGTCAGCTTTCCCACCAGGCGGTGGTAGATGACCCCGGCGTTAAGGGACAACACCAGCGCCCCGGGATACAGCCCGCAGATGGCCCGCTGGAGCTGGTGGTGGGCCTTTTGGATGGACGCAAGCACCTGGAGATCGGAGGAGAAGGGCTCTTTCAGCGTGGTGGGGATGTTCTGGAGCAGCACCGCCGGGGAGCGCATGTCCACCAGCAGCAGGGGCCGCTCCTCCGTCCCGGCAATGGAGACAAAGCCCTGCCGGGCCAGCAGGTCCAGCACCTCCGCCGCCGGGGCGGCGCCATACCAGGCGGCGTAGCCGCAGTCCTCGCCCATGGCCTGGGACAGCGCCTCCGTCAGAAGAAGCTGGCCGGCGTCGTAACCGCCGCCGGGAACGCGGGCCAGGTACAGCCCCGTCAGCAGCCGGATCCGCCCCGCCGCCCGGCAGCGCACCGCGTCGGCCAGGTCTCCGTCGCCCAGGGCGCCGTACAGCTCCCGGTCGCTGACAGTCCGCAGGGTCAAAAAGCCCAGAATCCGCTCTCCGGACCGGGTGTGACGCAGAATCAGCACGCCGTCCCGGGGGTCCGGCTCCGGCAGGGGACGTCTCTCCGCGGCGGCCATGGCCCGCAGCTCCTCCCACAGCGCGGCGTCAGGGTGTGGAATCCGCTCAAAGTCCAGGAAGCCCGCCCGGACCACCTGCTTGTACTGGGGCTCCCGCAGGTACAGGCTGTTGCGGTAGATGTAGTCCTGCACCGAGGGCTCGATGAGGTTGGAGATGTCCCGCCCCAGATCGATGTTCTCCCGAATGCGGGTGGAGCTGATGTCCTCCAGGTGGGTCGGCAGCTGGAGCTGGAGCACGTCTCCCCGGAGGCAGGAGAGGTCGGCGTCGATCTCCCGTCCCTCGGCGTCGCTGGAGCGGCGGAAGACGATATGATTGAGGAAATGGACGGAGCCCGGGGCGGGCGGAGCCCTGTAGGACGAGGCGCCCGCCACCACGTCGGACCCCACGGCCAGATACAGCGCCTGCCCGGCGAACACCTGCCGCAGCCGGTCCAGGTCGGCGGGGGTGGCCAGGTTTACCGGGATGTCGTGGGGGAAGAGGTACACGTCGAACTCGTCCGCCACGGACATGCTGACGATCTGCCGCCGGATCAATGAGGGCTGGGCCTTCTTGGACCAGGAGAACTCGTCCACCGCCAGGTAGACCTCGAACCCCAGGTTCCGGATGGCCTGGACAATGCCCTTGTGGCTGAGGGAGAAGGGGTCAAAGGTCCCGGGGAAGAAGGCGGCCTTCTCCGGGATCTCAAACTGGAAGGGCCCGCTCTGGATCTTGTGGAGGACGATAAAGCGGTAGACGTGGGAGAGAGAGGCAGCGGTGTAAAAGAACGTCAGCTCCTCCTCCGGCTGCTCACCGATGAGGAACAGCAGCTTTTTGCCGATAAGGGTGAAGAGGGAGGTCTTATCCTCGTAGCCCAGGGCCTTGGAGGCGAAGAGCCCCCCCAGAATGTGGAGGGCCTCCTGCCGCGCCGCCTCCCGGCGGTCCGCCAGGCCTTTGAGGAGGAGACCCGCCAGGGTCCTGCGGCGGACGGCGAAGGCGTCCCCCTCGCCGAAGCGGGGGGCGTAAGCGGCGTAGTGCTCCAGCATGGCCCCCAGGGTGGCCAGGGCCGCCGCCACCACGTCAGTGTTGGGAGAGGAGAGGAGGACGGCCATCTGGACCACCACCTCGTCCAGCTCCCGGGGGGTCAGCCACAGGGCGAACTGGCCCAGGTACTCCGGAATGTACTTGGAGATCTCCGCCTGGCCGGTCTCCAGGGCCTTGGCCATCTCCACGGCGATCTCGTTGCGCCGGTCCGGCGTCAGCGCGGGGGCAATGGCCAGCAGCGCCGCCCCCGCCATCCGGCGCACCACCACGTGCTCGCTGACCTTGATGAGGTTGGAGAAGTGGGTGGCGATGTGGAGGGCGTTGGCTCCTCCGGAGCGCTCCACCTGGTCCAGCAGATACTCCACGCCGGCGGCCTTCAGAATCCAGGGCGTGGCGGTCTTGAGGTTGTCCAGGGACACGCCGCTGGCGGCCCCCGGGCGGCCCAGCAGGGTCTTTTTGGCGGATACGTCCAGCCCCAGCCGCTCCCCCAGCTGCACCTGGAGGAACAGCAGCGGCACGCTGGCGGCGCAGTCCGCCGCCTCCACGGCTCCGGCGATGACCTGACGCTCCTCCGCCGTCTCCGGCAGGAAGTTCAAAAGGTGCCGGAACAGCCGCAGGGCCGCCGCCTTCTGGGGGGCCTCCCCCCGGTCCAGCCACCAGGCGGCAAAGGAGGCCAGCAGGCCGCAGCTCCCCGGGTCCGCCCGCTCCAGGGGGGCGTTCATCACGGCGTCCAGCAGGGCAAAGGCCGCGTCCGGCTCCGCGGCGGCGGGGTCTTCATAGTGGCGCAGGAGCTCCGCGGCAAAGCGGGGGGCGTCCTTGCCGGAGCAGTCCCCCAGCAGAGCGTCCACCACGGTCTTGGCCTGGTAGCGGATCATACTGGTCTGGCGGGGGGTCAGGCGGCGGTCCGGGTGGATGAGCTTCTCCAGATACTCCGCCCACAGCTGGAAGGGCCGCTCCTCCAGGGGGTCCGGGGCCGCGCCGGCGGGCAGCTCCTTTTTGTAGCCGGAGAGAAACCCCGCCAGCACCCGGCCGATAAGGGCGGCGGCGTGGCGCCGGATGTCGCCGTCCGCCGACAGCAGCAGCTCGTAGAGAAAGTCCAGGGTCTGTTCCTTCTGCCCGGCGCTCCAATAGGTGAAGTACTCGTCGAAGATGGCGACATACGCCCGCAGCCGCCCGGCGTCCTTCTCACTGCGGGCGGCCTCCAGCGTAGCCAGAAACAGGTGCTCCCGGCCCAGCCGGTGCATCAGGCGGATGTTGTGGTCCACGGCGGTATAGCGCAGGTAATACACCACCTGGTCCGGGGAGGCCAGGGCCGCGTCCCGCCGGGAGACCGGAGGCACGCCGGAAGTCTCCAGGGTGGTGTCCACGCCGAAATAGGTCAGGTACTCCTCAAAGTCCCGGAGCTTGGCGTAGACGAACTGATACCGCCTCCGCTTGGCATCGTCCACGTTGTCCAGCTTGCCCAGAATCACGTCAAAGGCGTCTTTCAGGGAGAAGAGCTCCGCAATCTCCCCGCCGTCGGCCCCCCGGGACTGCTTTACCCGGAAGTCGGCGTACACCAGCACCAACGACTCCGCGGACAGATTCTCAATCTCCAGATCCCAGACAGAGTGGTTGGCGGCGATATGACCGATGGCGTGCAGGTTCCGGCGGGAGCACCAGAGGTCGGTGTAGTAGTAGTGGAGATAGGGCACCCGCTCCCCGGGCCTGCATCCGAATTTCCCGATGTCGTGGGCGGCGGCGGCGCCGCTCATGAGCCCCAGGTCAATGCGCCCGCCCCCGGCCTTGAAGGCCCGGGCCACGGTCATGGCGGCGTGGTGGACGCCGGCGATGTGCTCCAGGGTCCGGAAGGGCGTCGCCTCCCGGCCCAGGCGCAGCAGCTCGTAGACGTACTCCATCCGCAGCCGCTTTTGAAACAGGCGGTACTCCGCCGCCACGGCGCTGCCGGAGAGCTCCTCCTCCGTGCAGAAGGCGAAGTCCAGCCAGGGGTCAAAGGGCAGGGACTGCCGCTCGGCGTCAAAGAGCACCTGGAGGAACTGGAGAAAACACAGGGCCCCGTCCCACTGGGCGGAGGTGTGGGCCCCGTCCGCCCGGGGGTAGAGAAGGGACAGGGCCACCTGGTAGGCGCAGCGGAGCCACCCCTCCTCCGGCTCCGGGGCCAGGGCGTCCAGCATGGGGCGGAAGGACGCCAGCGCCTGGGCGCAGGTAAGCCGCTCCCGAATGGGGAGCAGGGGCGCCAAAGCGCCCTTCCAGTCGGCGGCGCCGAAGACCCGCCGGATGTCCTTGCGGCCAAATCCCAGTTTTTTCAAAAACGCCCGGTCGTTGAAGGTCTCCACCAGCTTGATCCGAAGGGCCTTTTCCTGTTCCATCGCGCACCTCTTCTCCGCCCGGTTCGGGCGGGGGATTTTTTTCATCATACCATATCCGGCAGGGGGAGGGAAGCGGAAATTTCGGCTGCCGGACCTCATGGGAAACGCCGGGCGCATTTCATGCGCCCGCGGTACGGCGGCATGCCGCGTAAGTCCCGCAGAGGGCAAACGGGCAAAAGCTTCGGCCGGCGGAAGAATTTCCGCCGGCCGGGGGATTATTTGAAAAATAACGGAATGCCCGGCGGCGAGAGATCTTTTCGCCGGGAGGGGTGGAAAAGATCTCTCGCCGGTTTTTGAGGGGCAAACAGCCCCCGATCAAATTTTCAGCGCAGCACCGTATAGCGGCCATAGGAGACAAACGCCACCGGAGCTTCCACCGCCTCCAGCAAAGCCTGACCGGGATCAGACAGCGGAGGGGGTTCCTCGGGAACAAAGTTCAGAAATTTGCAGCTGTCGGGGATGCTGAGCGGAAGCACCGTCCCTCAGTCTTCTGCCGACTCGAATGGAATTTGAATTGTCCGAGCCATGTCTAGGCCTTGTTTGAAAAATGTCAAACGGCGATAAAAAAACGAGCCGCTCCCCTTCAAGGGGGCGGCCCGTCGCGGCTTTGCTCACTCGGTAAAATGCGTATGGGTGAAGATATGGTCCTGACAGAAGCAATGGTACCCCTGGCACCGGGAGCAGTACCGGAATTCCAGTTCCGGCCACTCCGTGTCCGTCCGCCCGCAGACGGCGCACTTGTGGCGGTAGCCCCGCTCCTCCTCCCGCTTTTTCTGCTGCCTGGCGGCGGCCTTAAACTGGATGGTCTGGTGGGAGGTCTGGTGCCGGGCCCGGCCCCGCCGCCAGGCGATCTCATCAGTGATGTTGGTCCAGAAGAAGACGATGAAATTCAAGATGGCGATGACGGGCAGCAGCGCCCCCAGGAGACTTCCGCTCAGTAGGCTCAGCAGCACCTGGAGGGCGAAGTAGGCCGCGTCAAACCAGGCCAGCCACTTCACCTTCACCGGGATGAAGAAGAACAGCAGGAACTGGGTGTCCGGGTACAGCATGGCGAAGGCGAAGAACATGGAGAGGTTGATGTAGTGGGCCCCGGCGATGTGGGCCGTGCCGGCCAGCAGGCCGATAACGGCGCCGGTGACAACCGTCAGAACGACGCCGGAGATATAGTAGAGGCTGAATTTGGCGGTCCCCCACTCCCGCTCCAATGTGGAGCCGATCATGTAGTAGAGGTGGAGGAAAAACACCATCCAGATGGCGTCCCTCAGGCTGTAATAGCCCGGGAAGAAGAGGAAGGTCACCAGCCGCCAGACCTCCCCGTGGGTGATGGCGCGCCAGTCGAAGGTCAGAAAGCTGACGGCTCCGTACCCGGCGAACACGGTCAGCAGGTATACGACGACATTGCCGGCAACCACGTACATCATCAGGTTCGGAATGCCGAAATTGGGGTGGCTGTACGCGAAGCGGTCCACCGCGCGGTTGAGCTTTTTCAAAGGGAATCCCTCCAAAATGTGGAATTGGGCACACAGAGCAATAAATTATTATACCCTCTTTCCCACTAAAAGTCATGTACAATTTTTAAACGTTGCAAAAAAGTGAATTTTTGTAAAAAATCCAGAAAAGGGTCCTTGACAAATTCCAGAAAGTTGACTAAGATAATAGAGACAATTTCATCATCCCTTATCAAGAGTGGCGGAGGGACCGGCCCTGTGAAGCCACGGCAACCTGTTTTTCAAGGTGCCAAATCCGGCGGATACCGACAGATGAGGAGCGGAAAGATCATTTCGCGCGTTTCGCCTGTCGAAACGCGTGTTTTTTCTGCCTCCGCGACAAACAAAAAAGGAGACGAATACTATGGCAAGACATTACCTGTTCACTTCCGAGTCCGTGACCGAGGGTCACCCCGACAAAATCTGCGACCAGATCTCCGACGCCGTGCTGGACGCCATCCTGGCCCAGGACCCCCAGGGCCGCGTGGCCTGCGAGACCACGGCCTGCACCGGGCTGATTCACGTCATGGGCGAGATCACCACCAAGTGCTATGTGGACATCGACAAGATCGCCCGGGAGGTGGTCCGGGACATCGGCTATGACCGGGGCAAATACGGCTTTGACTGCGACACCTGCGCCGTCATCACCTCTGTGGACGAACAGTCCCCGGACATCGCCATGGGCGTGGACAAATCCCTGGAGAGCAAGACCGGCGAGACGGACGAGCTGAGCCACGGCGCCGGCGACCAGGGCATGATGTTCGGCTACGCCTGCGACGAGACGCCGGAGCTGATGCCCCTGCCCCTGGCCCTCGCCCAGAAGCTCTGCAAGCAGATGACCCTGGTGCGCAAGACCGGCATCCTCCCCTACATGCGGCCCGACGGCAAGAGCCAGGTGACGGTGGAGTACGACGAGTCCGGCCGCCCCGTCCGGGTGGACACCGTGGTCATCTCCACCCAGCACAACCCCGACGTCACCCTGGACCAGATCCGGCAGGATATGATCCAGCAGGTGGTGAAGGTGGTTATCCCCGCCGACATGCTGGATGAGAACACCAAATACTACGTGAACCCCACCGGCCGCTTCGTCAAGGGCGGTCCCGCGGCGGACGCAGGCCTCACGGGCCGGAAGATCATTGTGGATACATACGGCGGCAGCGCCCCCCACGGCGGCGGCTGCTTCTCCGGCAAGGACCCCACCAAGGTGGACCGCTCCGCCGCCTACGCCGCCCGGTGGGTGGCCAAAAACATTGTGGCGGCGGGCCTTGCAAGGCGCTGCCAGATGGAGCTGGCCTACGCCATCGGCGTGGCCCAGCCGGTGAGCATCCTGGTGGAGACCTTCGGCACCGGCGCCGTGGACGACGGCAAGCTGGAGGAGGCCGTCCGCAAGGTGTTTGACCTGCGGCCCACCGCCATCATCCGTGACCTGGACCTGCGCAAGCCCATCTACCGCAAGCTGGCGGCTTACGGCCACATGGGCCGGGAGGACCTGGGCGTGACCTGGGAGAAGACCGACCGGGCGGAGGCTCTGAAGGCCGCCGTGGCGGAGTAATACCGAGAAAAAACAGGCGGCCCCCGGCGTTCCGGGGGCCGCCCTGTCATATCTCCGGCCGGTGGTCAGCCCTCTGCGGTCTCCCCGCTCCGGGCCCGGTAGCTCTCCAGGAACATGGGGGTCACGCTGTCGGTGTAGGCCACCAGGGAGTACTCCCCGCCGCAGAGGCACCAGTCGTACAGCAGAGCCCGCTCCCACAGGGCGTAGGCCTTTACGATGTCGTTCACCGTCCGGTCCGTCCGCAGCTGCCCCTCCTGCTGGCCCTGGGCGATGATCCGCCGCAGCAGCTTGAAGTAGGTGCGATTCCGGTCCAGCAGGTGCTTCTCTCCCCGGGCCAGCAGCTGTGTGGACAGCAGCCGGGCCAAAAGGTCCATGGAGACGCCGCCGTCGATCATGGCGAAGAGCTCGTGGTTCAGGTACGCCAGCTTCTCCATGGCGTCCAGCGCGGGGTCCATGACCTTCATCAGCTCCTCGTACTTCTCGTCGAACACGTTGGCCAGGGTTCCCAGCAGCGCGTCCTTGCCGTCAAAATAGTGGTAAAAAGAGCCCTTGGAAGTCTCCGACTCAAACACGATGTCCTCCACGGTAGTCTCCTCGTAGCCCTGCTCGTAAAACAGCTTCCAGGCCGCGGAGATGATCCGCCCCTTGGTGTTGCGGGTGTTTTTCCTGGGCACAGGCACGCCCCCTCTCTTTTTCCCAGCATATCACATTCCGGGGCGATGCGCAAATCAAAATACTCTACGGAGCGTAGATTGCTTTTTTAAAAGAGCATCCTGTATAATGGCCCCAATGGACAACTCCGGCTCCGTGTCTCCGCCGCTTCTGAAAGGCGGGACGGGAAAAACCGGGGAAAACGCAAATTGGGAAATCACACAAGGAGGCACGGCACATGGACCACACCAAGATCGGAGGCCTGATCCGCCGTCTGCGGCAGGAGCGGGGACTGACCCAGCGCCAGCTGGCGGAGCGGATGGGCATCAGCGACAAAACCGTCAGCAAGTGGGAGCGGGGCATGGGCTGTCCCGACCTGTCCCTCCTGCCGGAGCTGTCCGATATTTTTCGCGTCGATCTGGACCAGCTCCTGACCGGGGAGCTGGACGCCCGAGAGGCGCTAGGAGGAAACATGAAAAAGACAGCGTTTTATATCTGCCCGGACTGCGGCAATGTGGTGGCCGCCATGGCAGACGCCGCCGTCTCCTGCTGCGGCAAGCGGCTGGAGGCGTCCCAGCCCCAAAAGGCGGAGGGAGAGGACCGCCTCACTGTGGAGACGGTGGAAAACGACCTCTTCATCACATCCGGCCACCCCATGTCTAAGGACCACTATATCACCTTCGCGGCCCTGCTCACCGGGGACAGCCTCATACTCCGCAGGCAGTACCCGGAATGGGGCCTCCAGGTGCGGCTCCCCGCCATCGGCCACGGACGGCTGCTGTGGTGCTGCTCCCGGCACGGTCTCTTCTATCAGCTGGTATAGCCGCAGGCTGCGGCGGCCATCCCGCGGGATGGCCGCCATTTTTATTTGGCGGCAGCATTATTTGCATTGTTTTCAGCACGTTTTTGGGTTTTACATGATTCTGAGTGCTGTTATGATAGAGAACAGGGAAAAACTGGTGGAATCCAGGGGGGAATCAAGGTATCATGAAGGGGCCGGATTCGCCCGCTGCGGCAGCTGCGAATGATGGCGGAGCCCCGCACGGCGGGGGCTCTATCTTGATTTGAGCGCCGCTGGCGCGCGGAGGCTTTTATGAAATTCTGGAAAATGAACGGCGCGGGCAACGACTTTCTCATTCTGAACAACCTGGAGGAGCGCCTTCCTGCGGAGGCATTTCCCCGCCTGGCCCGGACGCTGTGCGAGCGGCACCTCTCCATCGGGGCGGACGGCCTCATGGTGGTGGAGGCCCCTGTCCAGGGCGGCGACTACAAAATGCTGTTCTTCAACTCCGACGGAACCATGGGGGAGATGTGCGGCAACGGCGCCCGGTGCATCTGCCGCTACGGCTGCGAGGCGGGTCTTGCCGGGGAGACCCAGCGGGTGGAGACCACCGCCGGCATGGTGACAGGACAGCGTATCGACCGCCGCCGCTACCGGGTCCGCCTCAACGACCCCACCGCCATCCGCCTGGACTATCCCGTGGAGGTTGACGGCGTCACGTATCCCTGCGCCTATGTGGAGCTGGGGAACCCCGGCCTGCCCCACGCGGCGGTGCCCTTCCAGGGCCTGCGGGACACAGACGCAGACATGCTGCGGGAGCTGGGCCGCAGGCTCCGCTGGCACCCCGCCTTCCCCAAAGGGGCCAATGTGAACTTCTACGAGCTCACCGGCCAGGACCAGCTTTACGAGCACACCTTTGAGCGGGGCGTGGAGGATTTCACCTACGCCTGCGGCACCGGCACCGGCTCTGTTGTGACGGTGCTGACCCTCCAGGGCCTGGTCTCCGGCCGCAACGTCCGGGCCCAAATGCCCGGCGGGGAGCTGGTCATCGACGTGGAGCGGGAGGGGGACCGCGTCACGGACCTCTATCTCACCGGTCCTACCAACATCGTCTGCAAGGGCGAGATTACCGACGAGGAGCTGTCCCTGTAACCCAGGGGTCCCCATGTCCTCCTCCGCGGTGGTTCTGGCCCGCCCACCGGGCCCTGCTTGATAAACGGCGGAACGCTGGAAGTCAAATCAACGCAGTCCTGGCGGAAAGAGCTGCCCCAATCCGGCATTCCGCCAATTTTCAAACAAGGCCTAAGCGTTTTGATCTGTTTCAAGCAAGGCCCGCTCTCAATCAAAAACAGGAGGAACCACTATGGAGAAGAAGACTATCGCGAAAAACTATGTATTTCTGGCCGTTATGCTGGGGGCCATGGTCCTGGGGGCCCTGGCGGGCTGGATCTGGCCCGCCACGGAGGAGAGCGCCGGAGCCACCGTCCTCAAGCCTTTGGGCACCGTGTTCATCAACATGATGTTCTGCATCGTGGTGCCTATGGTGTTCGCCTCCATCTCCAGCGCCGTGGCAGGCATGGAGAGCCGGAGGCGGGCCGGGCGGATCATGGGCGTCACCGTGGGAACCTTTGTGGTCACCGGCGCCATCGCCGCCGTCATCATGTACGTGCTGATGATGATCTATCCCCCGGTGCTCACCGCCTGGACGGATCTGCCCGCGGAGGAGCTGGGCGAGTACGCCACCCTGGCGGATATGATCGTCAACTTCTTCACCGCCAGCGACTTCGTGGGTCTTCTGAGCCGCCGGGCCATGCTGCCTCTGATCGTCTTCTCCCTGCTCTTTGGCTTCTCCGTAAACCTCAGCGGCGGGAAGGACTCCCTGGTGGCCCGGTTCCTGGAGGATTTGACCAGCGTTATGCTGAAATTCGTCAAGATCATCACCTACTACGCCCCCGTGGCCTTCTTCGGCTTCTTCGCCGACCTGGTGGCCACCTACGGCTCTCAGATCACGGAGAGCTACGCCCGGGCCATGGTAGTGTACTACCCCCTGTGCTTTGTCTACATCTTCACGGCCTGGCCCCTGTTCGCCTGGTTCGGCGGAGGAAAGGGCGGCGTCAAGACCATGTTCCGCCACATCACCAAGCCCGCCGTGGTGTCTCTTGGCACCTGCTCCTCTGTCGCCACCATCCCCACCAACATGGAGGAGGCGGCGGACACCGGCATCAGCAAGGACGTGGCCGACATGGTGCTGCCCCTGGGCGCCACCATGCACATGGACGGCTCCTGCTTCTCCTGCGTCCTGAAAATCGCCTTTGTTCTGGGGGTGTTCGGCCAGCGGCTGACCCCGGGAATGCTGGTGCCGGTGATCTTAGTGGCGGTGCTCAGCTCCGTGGGCATGAGCGGCGTGCCCGGCGGCGGCTACATCGGCGAGTACATCATCTGCTCCATCTTCTTCCCCACCCAGATGGAGGTGGCCTTCCCCATCCTGGTGGTCATCGGCAACCTGGTGGATCCCCCCGCCACCATGATCAACGCCGCCGGGGACTATGTGGTGTGCTACATCGTCTCCCGCTTTGTGGACGGGAAGGACTGGCTGCAAAAGCAGCTGAAGAGGTGAGGCTCTCTTTGGCAGCGTCACCGCATTGGAAAATCCGGGGATGCCGGATAGACAATGCCCCGCGGCAGGCCGCCGGTCTCAAGGAGACCTCCCGGCTCTTTTGAAATGTGTCAACATAGAAGCGGCCCCGGAACTGCTGTTCCGGGGCCGCTTTCTTACGCCCAGAATTTAATCAGGTACAGCGCCAGCATGTGCAGGGGGTAAAAGGCGTAGGACCCGTACTGAAGGACCCGGCCGCTCCGGCCCCTCTCCCCGCCGTAGAGCCAGATGGGCAGCAGCGCCAGCAGGGCAAAGCCCTGGGTCTGTACCTCAAGGACATGCCCAAAGACCTCCACCAGGAGATATTCCCCCTGAAAAAACACCATATTCAGCAGAAACAGACACGCCGCCTGCCCCAGCCGGGCCAGGGGAACGTCCCGGAACACGTAAAACACCACCACGGTCAAAACGCCCATCCCGCCGTAGTCCACCAGGCCGACGGTCCCCGCCAGCCAGGTTCCCAGCAGGCCCAGGAGCCCCAGGGCAGCGGCTTTCGCCGTCCGCTCCCGTCTCGCCCGGTCCAGCCCATGGATGGCCAGAAGACCCAGCAGCAGGGTGAACATCACATTCTGGTGGAAGGGATTGAACACCGTACTGGCGTACATCAGGTCAAAGGGAATCTCCGAGAGGCACGCGAAGGCCAAAAGCCGCAATGCGTAGCGCCTGAAATTGGAGGTGTGGAGAAATCCCTCCGCGATCTGAAAGGCGAAGATGGGAAACGCCAGCCGCCCCGCGTAGGTCATCCACTGATTTCCCGGGACCACCATGGCCCACAGGTGGTCCAGAAGCATGGCCCCCAGGGCGATCCACCGCAGCTGGGCGGCGGTGAGGCGAAATCTCTGTGCGGGTTTCTCCATACGCTCCCCCTCCCCTCTCAAAACTCCACCGGCTCCTGGTGGAGAGACCGCAGGTGGGCGATCTCCCGCTCCCACATCGCCGTCAGCTCCGGCGCGGCCGCCTTTCCGCGGCTCCTCAGGGCCGCCGCCCGCTCCTCCACGGAGCGGATATGCCCCAGGGGTTTGCTGGCGCATTGGGCCGTAAAGTCCGAAAAATCCCCCGTCAGCGGGAGGAACTCCCTGGGACGGTCGTGATAGAGAAAGTACACGCCTCCCGCGCCCTCGCCGGAGATTTTCAGCACCACCGCATCCCCCCACGCGTTCTCCCCAACAGGCAGCATTCCATCCTTTAGGAAGCCGGACAGCCGCCGGCCCAGCTTATCAAAGTGCCAGCGGGCCCCCGCGCCGCCCAGGCCGTACAGCGCCCGCAGGTCCGAGGAGACCTCCCCAATAGAGAAAACGGTGTTGGGCGTCTCCCCGCCGTTGTATTTCAGCAAAAACCGGCGGTACGAATCCGGCAGCCGGATCTTGTGCCTGCGCTCAAAGGCGGCCGTCAGCGTCTCAACGTCCGCGGTGTCAAATTTGGAGATCATCATCGGTCCTCGCTCCGGCTCCTGGGGCTCCTCTTCCTTTTGTTGAAACAGTTTCTTGAAAAGCACGCTCCCGCCTCCCGCCTCAGATCTCTCCCCGCTCCATCCGCTCCTTCACGCTCTTCCCGAAGGGCGTGGCGGCCAGGCCTCCCAGGGCCGTCTCCCGCAGCTCCGCCGGGAGCCGCCGGCCCACGTCGCCCATGCAGTCGATCACCTCGTCCGCCGGCACCCGGCTGGTGACGCCCGCCAGGGCCATGTCCGCACAGCTGACGGCATTCACCGCCCCGATGACGTTCCGCTTCACACAGGGCACCTCCACCAGCCCCGCGATGGGGTCGCAGACCAGGCCCATGAGATTTTTCAGCGCCATGGCCGCGGCGTGGCCGATCTGCTCCCCGTCCCCGCCCCGCAGGGCCGTCAGGGCCCCCGCCGCCATGGCGGAGGCGGAGCCGATCTCCGCCTGACATCCTCCGGAGGCCCCGGCGATGGACGCCCGGAACCCAATCACCGCGCCGATGCCGGCGGCCACGTACAGCCCCCGCACCACCTCGTCCTCCTCCGTCCGGCCCGTCCGCCAAAGGGGCACCAGCACCGCCGGCAGCACACCGCAGGCCCCCGCCGTGGGGGCCGCCACAATCCTGCGCATGCAGGCGTTGGACTCCCCCACGCACAGCGCCGTGGCGATGACCTCCCGGAGATAGGGCCCGCAGAGGGTGTCCCCGGCGGCGGCGTAGTCCCGCATCCGCGCTCCGTCGCCCCCCACCAGGCCGCTGAGGGAGCGCCGGTCTCCCCGATACTCCTCCACGGACTCCACCATGGCCCGCCAGGTCATCCGCATCTTCTCAAAGGAGGCCTCCGCCGTCGTCTCCCGCTCCTCCAGATCCGCCTCCAGCACCACCCGCCAAAAGGGCTTGCGCTCCGCCCTGGCGGTCTCCAGGATCTCCGCTATGGAATCCAAGGCCATGTCAGTCCGCCTCCCTCTCGTAATAGGTCACCCGCTCCACGCCGGAGATCTCCGCCACCATCTCCCGGGTCACGGCGGAGACCCGCTGGTCCGTCTCCAGCACCATCAGGGCGCCGCCGCCCCGCCGGTCCCGGCACAGGCTCATGTTGGCCACGTTCACCCGGAACTTGCTGAGCTCCCGGGCGATGGAGGCCAGGGTGCCGGGGATGTCCCGGTGGCGGACAATGAGGGTGTTAAAGTCCCCGGTGAAGTCCACCTTCACGCCGTTGACCTCCTCCACCCGGATGCGCCCGCCGCCGGTGGAGGCCGCCCGCAGCACCAGCCGGCGCCCGTCCTCCGCCGTCACGTCCAGCACCGCCGTGTTGGGGTGGGCGCCGCGGAGCTGGACGGTCCGGAATGTAAACGCCAGCCCCTGTTCCGCCGCCGCGGCAAAGCTTCCGGGCACGCCCAAGTCGTCCGGCGGCATGCCCAGGAGGCCCGCCACCAGGGCCCGGTCCGTACCGTGGCCCCGCCCGGTCTCTGCGAAGGAGCCGTACAGGCCGATGTCCGCCCGGACGGGCCTGCCGTCCAGCAGTGTCCGGGCCATCCGGCCGATGCGCACGGCCCCTGCCGTGTGGGAGCTGGAGGGGCCCACCATTACCGGACCCAGAATATCAAAAATGTCCGTCATCGCAAGCATTCCTTTCATCACCGCCGTCTCTTCCCGCCTTAATACACCGGCGCTGCCTGAACATATCAAAGGCGCCGCCCCGGAAACCGCTGCGACCGCTAATAGCGCCGTTCCGGTTTCCGCAAGTCCGCGCTTCGACCCGCCGGGATAAAAAAGGACGCCCGAAAGCGTCCTTGCGGCATGTTCTCAGTCCAATACCTGTACGGCGGCTCCCAGCACGCCGTCGCCGATGTAGACGCTCAGCGTGCCGTCGATCTCGCCCTCCCAGATGTGGTCGTAGTCCGGCAGGGCGGTTATCAGCTTCTGACGCACAAGCTCCATCTCCGCCGGCGCGCCGCCGTTGGCCACCGCCAGGTTGTACCGTCTGTGCTCGCCGCAGGCCTTTACCGCCATGGCAACCAGCTTGTCCATCACCTGGCCGCGGCCCCGCACCTTGGCCACAGACTGCAGCTGCCCGTCGGAAGCGAAGGTGATGATGGGCTTGATCTGCAAGAGCGTCCCCGCCGTGGCGGTGACCTTGCCGATGCGCCCCCCCTTCACCAGGTACTCCAGGGTATCCACGGAAAAGAAGGGGTGGCTCCCCGCCAGCAGCTGGGGTACCCGGCGCTCCGTCAGTTCCTCCCACTCCATTCCCCTCCGGATGTCCTCCGCCAGCTGGAGAAGCGTCATCCCCATGCCCAGGGACCCGCTGAGAGAGTCGTACACCCTCACCGGCAGCATCCCCCGGCACTCCTCGCCGATGAGCCGCACAAGGTTGTAGGTGCCGGAGAGGCCGCTGGAGAGCATCACGGCGACAACGCCGTCGTACCCGTCCACGACGATTTGGCGCAGGGTTTTCTCAATGTCCTCGCCGGAGGGCAGGGAGGTCTGGGGCAGCTCCCCGGCGCGCAGGCGGGCATAGATGTCCCCGCCGAAGATGTCCACGCCGTCGGAGTACTCCCCGTCGGCGCACAGAATCCGCAGCGGCACCCGGTAGATATGGTTCTCCTCTGCCAGACGGGGAGACAGGTCGGCACAGGAATCCGTCAGCAGAGCGATCTTTTGTGGAATCATAATTCATCTCCAGTTTTCATACAAACAGAAAATAGTATTCAAATCATTATCGCACAGATAGCCGGAAACTGCAAGAGGAAAAAGGCCGGGCGCCGTATTGGCGCCTGCCCCCGGCGAGAAATGGGGAAGCGCGCCGCCGGAAACCCTCAGTCCCTCCGGCAGCGCGGTTTCCGGCGCGGCGCGGTCTCAGGGGGCCCCTGGTCTTTCACGCCGCAGAGGGGGTCATCCCTCCAGCCTCTTCTCCAGACACACCAGCCGCACGCCGGGGATGCTGTTGAATTCGCAGGGGACAATCCCCGCCTCCCGGTAACCCAGGCGGGCGTACAGGGCCCGGGCGGCGGCGTTTTTCTCGTTGGTGTCCATGCGCAGATAGGGGCATCCCCGCTCCCAGGCGTACCGCTCGTAGAAGTCCACAAAGGCGGCGCCGTGGCCCCGGCCCTTGCGGAGCGGGTCCACCGCCAGCGTGTGCAGAACCATCACCTGTTCCGCCGGGGCCTCCGGCCACGCCCAGGGGGCCTGGCTGTACACCGGCATCTGGGTCTGGTTGATCCTGGCGGCGGCGGCGAGGACGCCGTCCTCCGTCAGCACAAACAGCTCTCCCGCCTCCAGGGCCTCCAGAGCATCAGATTCCGTGGGGTACACGCCCCGAATCCATCCCACGCTTGCCCGCCCGGCCTCCTCCTCCGTCAAAATGCGGCCGTAGATGGCCGCGATCCCCGGAATGTCCGCCGGGACTCCTCTTCGAATCTCTGTCATCGTCTCCCCCTCCCATCACAGCGGACCACATACCGGTCGTGGGGCATATCCACGCCCCGATAGTGCTTTATCCAGCTGTCTTTCTTCCTCATTCCGTTCCGCAGCGCCACCTTTTGTGAGGCCGTGTTGGTATCTCGGATGATGGAGCACACCTCTTTTGCCCCAAGCGTCTCAAAGGCGTATTTTTTGCAGGCCCTGGCGGCCTCCGCGGCGTACCCTTGGTGCCAGTACGCGCGGCAAAAGAGGTAGCCGATCTCCAGGACCTCAGTGTCCTTCCAGGGCTGCACCGTCAGTCCGCACTGGCCAATCAGCATATCTGTCCCGCTGTGAACGGCGGCCCACAGGCCGAATCCCCAGGTCTGATAGCGCAGAATCTGCCTGTCCAGCCAGGCGTGGGACTCCTCGTCGCTGAACGCCCCCTCGTAGGCGTACATGACCTCCGGGTCTTTCAGCATGGCGCACAGGGCGTCAAAATCTCCCTGGCGCAGTTCCCGCAGATACATCCGCTCCGTCTTCAAAATCATGATCCGCCTCCTATCCCGTAGCGCCGTCCTTATTCTACCACCCAATTCCTCCCAGCGCAAGAGCCCTGCACAGCCGGAGCCGCCGCGGCATAAAATGGCTCAGCACCATCTGAAAGGAGGATACTGGAACCTCAGTTCCGGTTGATCGCATATGGAACAAAACACCCGCAGCTATGTCTCCTCCCCCGCCCGGCAGGGCGGCCGGAGGACGGACCCCGGCCAGATCCCCGTCATTCCCCTGCCCAACCCCGGCGAGGGCGGCCCCGTCTATCCCGGCGACATGGACCCCGGCTTCAACGACCCCGGCCAGATCCCCGTCATCCCCCTGCCCAATCCCGGCGAGGGCGGCCCCGTCTACCCCGGCAACGACGGCCCGGTGGTAGAGCCTGTCATCCCCCTGCCCAACCCCGGCGAGGGCGGCCCCGTTTATCCCGGCAACGGCGGCGGCAGCTGGGTCTGCCCCGGCGGCTTCTGCGGCGGGGTGACCATCCTGCCGGGCATCATCGGCACCATATGGCCCAGCGCCTCCAAGGTCCGGTTTCTCAACGCCGCCTTCGGCTACCAGGCATTCCGGGTCTTTGTGGGCAACACCCGGGCCGTGAATCTCTTGAACTACGCCTCCGCCACCAATTACGGCCGGGTGGGCTCCGGCTATCAGACGGTGACCGTCACCGGCACCGACGGCTACATCTACATTCAGAAGACCATGCCCTTCCAGGCCAACGGCATCTCCACCATCGCCATCATCAACACCGCCGGCGGCCTGGACCTGCTCCAGATCACCGACAGCTGCTGCCCGCCCACCAACGGCTTCGCCAGCTTCCGGGTGGGGAACCTGGCCATCAACACCGGCCCCCTGGACGTGATCATGAGCGACGGGCGGGTGGTGTACAGCGACCTGCGGTACAAGGAGGTGGGCGTGTTCAAGCGGATCATGCCCGGCACCTATCAGTTCTTCTACGCGGACACGGATCTGATGCCCATGCCCGCCTCCGCGGACATCGAGACCATGGACTCTGCGTGGCTGGGCGTCTACCCGCCTCACGAGACCTTCGGCTCCCTGTATCTGAACGTGGTCAGCAACGCCATCTACTCTGTCTACCTGCTCCAGAGCGGCAGCGGACGGAACCAAATCCAAAACCTGATTCTGATGGACCGGTAACGCGGTCCTCCGGAGCCCGGGAGGGGGAGAGACCGACGTCTCTCCCCCTCCTTTTTTCAAAAACCCCTTTACAAACAAAAACAAATGTTCTATACTCTATCCTGAAAACAGACGCAACCTGAGAGGAGGCGGTCCCATGCGGTCCAGGCAGATCTCCTGCTGCTTTACGGGGCACCGCCCTGCAAAGCTCCCCTGGGGCTATCGAGAGTCAGACCCCCGATGCGTATCCCTGAAGCGGCGTATCGCGGACGCGGTGGAGGCCGCCTATCAGGAAAGCTGCCGCCACTTCCTCTGCGGCATGGCCCAGGGGTGCGACCTCTACTTCTGCGAGAGCGTTCTCCGCCTGCGGGAAGTCCATCCGGAAGTGACATTGGAGGCCGCCATTCCCTGTCCCGGCCAGGACAGCTCCTGGCCCCCGGCCCAGCGGGAGCGGTACGCCCGGCTGGTGGCCGCCTGCGACTACGAGACCGTGGTCTCCGCACAGTACACCCCCGGCTGTATGCACCGGCGGGACCGGTACATGGTGGACCGCGCCTCGCTGCTGATCGCCGCCTTTGACGGCACCCCCGGCGGCACCCGGTATACGGTGGCCTACGCCATGAGCCGGGGCGTCCCCGTGGTGGATCTGCCCATTTTGCAGGGAGACTAAAACGATACGGAGGAAACACTATGGAATCCATCTGCGGAATTGACTGCGCGGCGTGCGAGTGGAGGAGCGGCTGTAAGGGCTGCCTGGAGACCGGCGGCCAGCCCTTTGGCGGAAAGTGCGTGGCGGCGGAGTGCCTCCGGCGGGGAGAGACGGCCCTGGCCCAGCTAAAAGCGGCGCTGATCGCGGCGTTCCGCGCCCTGGACATCCCGGAGATGGAGGAGGTGACGGACCTCAACGCCCTAAGGGGCTCCTTCATCAACATCCCCTACACCCTGCCCAGCGGACAGGCCGTGAGACTGTGGGACGACAATCAGATCTACCTGGGCAGTCAGCTCCGCAAACGGGGCAGCGACCGGTGCTACGGCATCGCCGCCGACGAGACGTATCTGGCGGTGTCCGAATACGGCGAGAACGGCGCCGACGCCCAGCTTGTGGTATTCAAGCGCTGGAATTAGGCCTTGATTGACGAAAAAATCTCTCGCCGCTGTGCAGTCCGCCATTTATCAAACAAGGCTGGAGTCTGTTTTAAAACCGTCAAAACGCCGTCTTAGGGCGCTTTTTCCGTCGGTTTTAAAACAGACTCTAGTCATTTCTCCGCCACGATGAGATAGCGGTGAATGGTTCCCCGGATCTCTCCCCGCGCTTCGATCTCCGCCTGCATGTCCAGCAGCTTTTCAAAGCACCGGTCCACGGAAAAGCCTGGAAACTCCCACTGGATGATCCGGGCAAACCAGACAAAGGCCCCCACGTCGTAGAAGAGAATGGGACGGTAAGCCTCCTCCGCCCGCAGAATCCGGAAGCCCGCCGCCTCGAACGCCGCCCGCTGCTCCGCCAGATTCATGTGGGGAAAGGGCTTTTCCGCCTCCGGCAGCACCCGCTCCACCAGGTCCCGGTCATTTTCGCCGCCTACCTGCTCCGTGATGAACACGCCGCCCTTTCGCAGCAGCCGGAACAGCTCCGGGGCGTGGAAGGCGCCGTGGCGGTTGAGGATGCGGTCAAATGCTCCGTCCGGCCAGGGAATCACCGCGGGACCAGCGCACGCCCGGAAGTCGATGCCCAAGGGCAAAAGCCGCTCCGCGCACAGCCGCACGTTGGGGGGATAACCCTCCGTCGCCGCCGTCCGGTCCGCCGGATGACGGAGGGACAGCAGAAACTCGCCGCCCCCGGTATCGCAGTCCAGCAGGGCGTCCTCCCGCCGCAGGTACTCCCGGACGATCTCTCTGTACGACCAGGGCAGATCCTGTTCCTCCTCAAACCTCCCGTGGATGTGGGAAAAGTCCCACCCACGGATCTGGGCCTGGTCCTCCTCCTCTCTCCAGGCCGCTCTCAGCCGGGATACATCCATGGCTCCACTCCCCTCTCCCCGCGCCGCGGAGAAACTTTATTTTTTTGATTTTATCACAGAGGACACCGCGCCGTCAACGCGCGGCTCCGGGCCGATTCTTTTTGCTGATGAAGCGGGACAGGGGCGCTGTTCGCCGCCCGGCGGGACTGGTCCCAGGGGCCTTACGCCCTCCCCGGCCCACTCCCTCCACCGCAGTTTCAGATGCGAAATCCTACGGAAACACGACCTGGACCAGCAGCATATACAAAACCGTTCCTCCGGCGATGGACAGCAGCACGTTCTCCCTCCAGCGGTGGAGCAGTCCCACCGCCAGTACCGCCAGCGCCTCCGGCGCGCCGTGAGTCGGCGCCGTCCAGCTCACATCTTTCAGGCAGTAGACCACCAGCAACCCCATCATCGCCGCCGGCAGCAGGCGGCCCAAATCCGTCACCGCCTGCGGGGGCTTCCGGCTCTCCGGAAACAGCAAAAACGGCAGCCAGCGGGTCAGCTGGGTTCCGGCAGCCACCGCCAGAATCATGCACAAGGTCTCCAACGGCGTCAGGTACACAGCCGCCTCCTCCCTCCCAGCAGCACGGCCAGCACCAAGGCCATGGCGGGAATCACCATATTCTCCGCCCCGCACACCGCCAGACTCACAGCGGCGCAGATGATACCGGCGGCTCCGGCAGGACGGTTCTCCCGCTTTTTCCACTGTTCCAGAAACAGCACCACAAAGAGCGCCGTCAGGGCGAAATCCATGCCCCGGGTGTTCACCGTGATGAAACCGCCCAGCAGCCCTCCGGCGGCGGTACCCATCACCCAGTAAGCGTAGTCCAGCAGGGAGATATAGAGATAGTACCGCCTCTGATCGGTCCCCGGAGGCGGCTCCAGCGAGGATACCAGAGAGAAGGTCTCGTCGCACAGGGTATAGATCAAGACGGCCCGGACCCTTCCCAGGCCCCTGTACTTGTCCAACAGGGCCAATCCATAGAACATGTGCCGGGCGTTGACCATAACGGACAGCAAAAACGCCTGGATGGGGTCGAAGGCGGCCGTCAGCAGCGTGATGGCCACAAACTGCATACTGCCGCCAAAGGCCACGGCGCTCATCAGTGTGGACCACAGAGGGCCGTAGCCCTTGGACCGCATGAGAACGCCATAGGCCAGGCCCAGGCAGAGAAAGCCCGTCATCACGGGGACAGTGGCCGGAAAAGCCGCCCGCAGGGCGGCGCGGCGGGGGGTGAGTTCCTTCATGGCAGCTCCTGATATGTAAAGATTCCGCTTTTGATTTCCGGCGGAGGCGGTTCCACTCCTGTGGCCGTCCGTCCTCTCGGAAAAGGCGCTTTCCCCGCCCTGGGGCGGGGAAAGCCGTCTTGCGCTTCCGGCCGCCCTCTTCACAAAAGGGCGGGGGAATTTCTCAGATGGTTCTTACATTTTTTCGGGAGCCTCTACGCCGATGAGCTTCAACCCGTTGCGCAGCACGATCCGGGCGCCGTCCGCCAGCTTCAGCCGGGCCGCCTGGAGTTTCGGCTCCTCCCCCTTAATGCGGCAGGCGGTGTAGAACCGGTGGAAACACCCCGCCAAGTCCTGGAGGCAGCGGTTGATGTGGCTGGGGTCGTAGCTCCGGGCGGAGAGCTTGATCTCCTCGCAGAACTGGGCCATCTGCTTGATGAGGGCCTTCTCCGTCTCCCCGGACAGCAGGGACATGTCCACGTCCGCCTGGGCGGGGACCGCCACCCCCTCCTCCGCCATGGCCCGCAGCAGCGAGCAGATCCGGGCGTGGGCGTACTCCACATAGTAAATGGGGTTCTCGCTGTCCTCCCGGACGGCCAGCCCCAGGTCAAACTCCATCTGGGTGTCCGGCTTGGCGTTGAAGAACCACCGGGCGGCGTCCACGGGGATCTCGTCCAGCAGGTCCGAGAGGCTGATGGCCTTGCCGGTGCGCTTGCTCATGCGCACCACGTCGCCATCCCGCAGCAGCTTCACCAGCTGCATGAGGACGATGTCCAGCCGCTCCGTGCCGTTGAGGCCCAGAGCGTCCAGAGCGCCTTTCAGCCGGGCCACGTGGCCGTGGTGGTCCGCGCCCCAGATGTTGATCACCCGGTCAAAGCCCCGGACGGCGAACTTGTTGCGGTGGTAGGCGATGTCGGCGGCGAAGTAGGTGTAGAAGCCGTTGGCCCGGCGGAGCACGTCGTCCTTCAAATCCAGCTTTTCAACGTCCTTCTCCCGCTTCCCCGCTTTGAGCAGGTTCTCCCGGATGATGTCCGCGGTTTTCAGCCACAGGGCCCCCTCTTTTTCATAGGTCCAGCCCCGGTCCGCCAGCAACTGGACCGTCTCGGCCACATAGCCGCTGTCGTGGAGGGTGGACTCGTAGAACCAGTTGTCGTACTCAATCTTGTACCGCTGGAGATCGCTCTTCATCTTGGGCAGGTTTACGGAGAGGCCGTACTGGGCCAGGGCCGCCTGCCGCTCCGCCTCCGGGGCCTGGTCCAGCTTCTCCCCGTTTTGCTCGTAGTAGGTCCGGGCCAGGTCCCGGATGTCCTCTCCCTGATAGCCGTCCTCCGGGAAGGGCACCGCGTCCTCTCCCCGGATGAGCTGGAGGTACCGGGCCTCGATGGAGTGGGCGAACTTGTCGATCTGGTGCCCCGCGTCGTTGACGTAGAACTCCCGGGTCACCTCCGCCCCGGAGGCGGAGAGCACCGCCGCCAGGGTGTCCCCCAGCACGCCGCCCCGGGCGTTGCCCATGTGCATGGGGCCGGTGGGATTGGCGGAGACGAACTCCACCATGATCTTCTGCCCTCTCAGGCTGTCGTTGGTGCCGTACTCCGGCCCCTCGCTCTCCACGGCGGCGCAGACGCCCTCATACCACCCCTGGCCCAGACGGAAGTTCAAAAAGCCGGGACCGGCGATCTCGGCGGAGGCAAAGCAGGTGCCCGCCAGGTCCATGTGGTCCAGCAGGGCCTGGGCAATATCCCGGGGGCTCCTGCCCAGGGCTTTGGCCGCCGCCAGGGCGAAGGTGGTGGAGAAATCGCCGTTGGCGGTGTCCTTGGGAATCTCCACCGGGGCGGTCTTCACCTCCGCCCGGGGCAGCGTCCCGTCCGCCGCCGCGGCCTGGTAGGCCTCCATGGCCAGCGCCGCGGCCTGGTCTTTCGCGTTTTGAATCATGTTAATCATCGTCCGTGCCTCTTTCGTGTATATTCAAAATTTATCATCTCTCCTGACAACTCCGGCGTTGGTGCCGGGCCGCCGTGGGCGGCGGCTTCCATCGGTAAAGCAGCGCGCCGGGCACCAGCCCGCCGTCGTCCCGGCCCGCGGCCGGAAAACTCCCCTATCTCCGCCGGACGCGGATCTTAAAACAATTTCGCCCGGTGACGGTGTGCTCCACAGCAATGGAGTATTTAATCTCCATCACCCCGCCCCGGTCGGTGAGGTTGTGCCGCAGACGGCTGGTCTGAATATCCACCGTCAGCTCCCCCACGGGAGTCTCGTACAGCGACGTGTGCTGCCGTCCCTCCTCAAAGATCATCTGGGAATTCACTCCGCCGCTGCGGGTCAGAATCACCTGGGGGCCGCGGACCTCAAAGGTGGTGGTGGTCCCCTCCATGCCGGTGAGGGCGCTCTCCTCGTAGGAGAGGACCATCCCCTCCGGCGTCACCGCCATGGAGCCCTCGGTCATCAGCTCCGTGGCGTCGGGGTCAGCGCCGTCAAAGTACTGCTCCCCCCGGATGGACAGCAGCACCGGCACCATGTTCTCTTCAATATTCGTCAATGTTGATCCTCCGTGCCGCGTGATGCAGGTTCTCCCGCAAAAACAGCGACGCCATTTCCTCAAAGTTCTCCGGGGTGTCGCTGACATAGAAGGAGGCCTCCCCCCGGCGGTCCTCCGGCCCCCGGAGCCCCTGGGCCTTCAAAAGCCGCTTGAGCTCAAAGGCGGACTCCTCCCCGGCGGATACCAGCGCCACCTGGGGTCCGCAGATGTCCCCGATGATCTCCTCCAGCAGCGGGTAGTGGGTGCAGCCCAGAATCAGCGTGTCGATGCCGGTCTCCAGCAGCGGCTCCAGGTACTCCCGGGCCACGGTCTCAATCACCGCGTCCCCCCGGTTTACGCGCCCGTTCTCCACCAGCGGCACAAACAGGGGGCAGGGCTTTCCGTAGACCTCCACCGCCGGGTCCAGCCGCCGCAGGGCCGCCTCGTAGGCGCCGGAGCGGATGGAGGCCAGCGTGGCGATGACGCCCACCTTCTTCCGCTTCGTCACCAGCAGCGCCCGGCGGCAGGTGGGCTCCACCACCCCCACGATGGGCAGGGCGTTTTCCGCCTGGAGGGCCTCCAGGGACGTGGTGGACACCGTGCCGCAGGCGATGAGGATGGCCTTGAGGTCAAAGCTCCGGAGAAACCGGACGTCCTGCCGGGCGTATTTCAAAAGGGTCTCCCGGGCCCGCCCGCCGTAGGGCACCCGGGCGGTGTCTCCAAAGTAGATGAGGTTCTCCTCAGGCAGAATCTCCCGCAGGGAGCGCACCGCCGTCAGTCCCCCCAGGCCTGAGTCAAACACGCCGATGGGCCGCATATCCATAAGTAAGCTCCTTACCAACCGTGATTTTCCGCTTTCCGCGCCGGACGCACACCGGACGCCAGGATTATATATTATACTATGATAAGGAGGCGGCCGCAAGACAGATTTTAGTCTTTTTTCCCGCTTTTTTATATAGCTTTTCCCAAAGGGATTTGTTATAATCATACCGGCTATTTTATTGGGGAGGTGTCCGCCCGTGAAGATCGAGCTGACAGAGCAGCAGTACCGCTATCTGCTGGATCTCGTTTACATAGGAAACTGGGTCATCAACTCCACCCGGGAGAACGACCGCATCCGGGAGTACGACGAGGTGGAGAGCCTGGTGTTTTCCCACTGCCTGCGGCACAGGATGCCCAAGCTGGTGGAGCTGTACCAGGGGGACCTGATCCCCTCCCGGGCCTACGCCGACGGCGGCATTCACGAGGCCATCGAGCGGTACGAGGACATTGTGTTCTATGAGATTCTGGCGGAGGAGCTGGCCCTGCGGGACATGGACGGCGAGCCCCTGACCCGGGAGAACTACGCCGAGCTGATGGACCGCATCGACGTCTACCTCAACGAGTTTGACGAGCACGGCACGGACAACATCTCCGTGGATTTGGATCAATGAAAGAGGAGGGGCGGCGCGCCGCCCCTTTTTCGCGCCCGGAATTCCCCAAAAGCGCGCCCGCCGCCTCTCCCCCGGCGGCGGACCGGGCCCCTTCCGCCCCGGGAACCTCAAATTTTCAGAGTTTGCGCGCCGCACAGGCGGAAACGCAAAAAAGGACTTGACATGGAGCGGACTCCATGGGATACAATAGACTGGAGAACACCAACAGGAAAAGGAGAACGACACATGGCTGAAAAATCCAAGGTCTATTTCGCGGACTTCCGCTGCCCCAGCTGGCGGGAGAACCTGCCCCAGAAGCTGGCCCGGCTGATGATGTCCGCCGGGTTCGGCGAGATCGACATGGAGGACAAGTACGTCGCCGTCAAAATGCACTTCGGCGAGCCGGGGAACCTGGCCTACCTGCGGCCCAACTGGGCCAGGGCCGTGGCGGACCTCATCAAGAGCCAGGGAGGCAGGCCCTTCCTGACGGACGCCAACACCCTGTACGTAGGCGGGCGGAAAAACGCCCTGGACCACATCGACTCCGCCTATGTCAACGGCTTCACCCCCTACTCCACCGGCTGTCACATCATCATCGCCGACGGGCTCAAGGGCACTGACGAGGTCTCCGTCCCCGTGAAGGGGGGCGAGTACGTCAAAGAGGCCAAGATCGGCCGGGCGGTGATGGACGCGGACGTGTTCGTCAGCCTCACCCACTTCAAGGGCCACGAGCAGGCCGGCATGGGCGGGTGCCTCAAGAACATCGGCATGGGCTGCGGCTCCCGGGCGGGCAAGATGGAGCAGCACAACTCCGGCAAGCCCTTTGTGAAGGAGAAAAAGTGCATCGGCTGCAAGGCCTGCGCCAAAATCTGCGCCCACGGCGCGCCCCAGTTCGGCCCCGACGGCAAGGCCAGCATCGACACGGACAAATGCGTGGGCTGCGGCCGGTGCCTGGCGGTGTGCCCCAAGGACGCCATCGACTGCCTCTACGACGAGGCCCCCGCCATCCTCAACAGGAAGATCGCCGAGTACACCAAGGCCGTGGTGGACGGCCGCCCCTGCTTCCACGTCTCCCTGGTGCTGGACATCTCCCCCAACTGCGACTGCCACGGTGAGAACGACGTGCCCATCGCCCCGGACGTGGGGATGTTCGCCTCCTTTGACCCCGTGGCGCTGGACCAGGCCTGCGCCGACGCGGTGCTGGCCCTGCCCGCCGCCCCGGGTTCCGCCCTCTTTGACGAGGGCTGCCCCTGCGACAAGGACCACTTCAAGGCCGCCCACCCGGACACGGACTGGGAGACCTGCCTGGAGCACGCCGAGAAGCTGGGCCTGGGGAGCCGGGAGTATGAGCTGGTGAAAATCTAACATTTACCCTGAAAATGAAGACGGCGCCCGGAAAGCTCCCTGCTTTCCGGGCGCCGCTTTGACGTTCTCCGGTCACTCCGCGTCTTCCAGATACGTGAAAATACTGCGCAGGACATTGATCGCCATTTGTTTCCGCTTCAAAGGCTGGCAGTCTATGACCTGCTTGAACTGTGCCATAATGTTGGCGTTGCTGTTTGTCACAGGGTCAGACAACAAATAGTCCACCGTACCGCCAAGACGGTTGACCAGCCTTACCAGCGTGTCTAAAATCAGGCTCCGCTCTCCCCGCTCGATAGCACCCATATAGGTATCCGAGATGCCGGCGTTTTCCGCAAGCTGGGTCTGTGTGAGGTTCAGCCGCAGCCGCTCCGTCCGGATTCGCTCTCCTAACTTCTTATAGTCCATGCAATCACCCCTGTTATGTATTTTACAAGGGTCGTCCGATCAGCCGGAAATATCTATACGGGGTATTTATATTTACTATACAGGGTTTTAGCGGAACAATCGCTTGTACCGGAAGCATACCGCCGGAACAAACGTACATAAAACAGGCGAAGGGCGGAAATACGGCATGAAAATTCTGGGCGTCGTTATCTTCGTTATCGCGCTCGCAGTTTCATCGGCCATCGTCAATGGAGCACAGCGGTTGTTTATGAGGCTGATTGGCGCGGTAACCATGTTCTTTAACGGAAAAGCCAAGCTGTTTGCAATCGTCTTTATTGCAATGGTCATTGCCGCACCTATTATGAATCTGTTTGGCATCATCTAAACCTGGCACAGCGGAAAAGCGGCACGGGGAGGCAGACCGGCCCTGCGGCCTGAAATGACAACGCAAGGACCTGGGATGGGCTGTGCCCATCCCAGGTCCTTTTACGCCTCTTTCTCTCTCTTTTTCGCGCCCTTTTTCCGCACGGCCCGCCGCTTCTCCGTCTCCTCCTGAATTCCCTCCAGGGTCATCAGCAGGTTGCTCTTAAAGAGCAGCCCCATGAAGTTCAAAAGGCCGTCCCGGGTCTCCTTGTCCAGGTCCTTCATGGCCTTCACCATGGCCCCCGCCGCCTTGAAGGAGTCCGCCTTCAAATCCTTCAGCGTCACCGCGCCGGAGGCGGAGAGCACGTCGAAGAGGGCGGAGACGAATTCCTCCCGCCGCTCCACCGGCATGCCGTGGACCCACTCCCGCAGTGCCATGTCGCTGAGGCGGGCCTGGCGGGTCACCTGGCGGAGGGTGACAAAATGGTCCCCCATCACCTGCCAGGAGAAGCCGTCGTGCTGCAAAAAGCCCAGCTGGTCGCTGTCCACCACAGCGTAGTCCTCCTCGTGCTCCAAGAGCATCCCCACCACCGAGGACTTTGGCACGATGGAGTAAATCCGCTCCGCGATTCGCTTGTGCTCCGGCAGGTCCAAAAGGTCCTCGTGGAACCCGGGGCCGTCGTTGGACCAGACGGCCTCGATCCGCCGCTGCACCGCCGCCGGGCAGAACACCCCGGCGTACACCGCCAGGTTCCCCCCCTTGGAGTGGCCCCCCAGCCGGAGGCGCCGCCGGGGATACTGCCCCGCCACATCCCGGACGTAGTCCACCGCCTTCTTCTGGGCGGGAACCTCCGGCATACAGGCCAGCTCAAAGTCCTCCTTCCACCCCGCCAGGGTGTCGTCCGTCCCCCGGAAGGAGAGGTACAGCAATCCGTCCCCGGTCTCGATGGTCAGTGCCGCGAACTGCTCTCCCCTGCCCACGTCCAGGTGGTCCACAAAGCAGTTCAGGCCCATGTCCCCGAAGCGGCGGGAGGCGGCCATCTTCTCCAGCATCTCCGGAATGGCGCCGGGCACCAGCACGCCCATGTCGATCTTCTCCCCCGCCGGAAAACGGGCCAGAAAGGATTCCGCCGCCTTCGCCAGGGGGACGCTCTCCCCCTCCCCCACGCCGGGGACGATGCCCTGGAAGTCCACGAAGGACAGCTCCGCCAGAATCAGGTTATCCACCTCGTTAAAGGGGGACTGGGCCAGCGTCAGGTCCCCCCGCCAGTCCAGATAATCCATCAGGTTCGCCATAGTACGCTCCTTCATCCGTGATCTTACCGCTTATTATATCCCGGTTTTTTCCATCTTACAAGAGGGCGGCGGATTGGAATTTTTTCTCACTCCGCGGAATGATTTCTCATTTTCCGCCGCTTTATGAACTAATTATACAGAAATAAACCTCCCTCTATGAAAAAGTTCTAACAAAAACGCCCATTGACTTCCGGCCGGCGCTTCTGTACAATATGAGAAAATGAAACAGGAGTTTTCGGAAAGGAGCCGGGCAATGACCGCTATGGGTATGTACAGCGTGGATATGATGTCTCATCGGGCGTCCGCCGGCTCCATGGACGCCTCTGCTTCTCATACGCATTGCGCCTGCGCGCGCGCCGCTTTCCGCACTGTCATTATGATTCTGGACGCCATGATTCTGGCGTCCATTTTTGTTGTAATTTCCCTGGTAATTCTGGGCGGCCTGGTGAATTCTCTGGTACTGGCTGTTCTGGTTTTGCTGGCGGTCCTGCTGGTTTTTCCCCCAAATACGCCCAAGAGGTAAGTCGCGTTCCATCAGATGGACAGCAATGCGGCACCGCTCTTGTGGCGGAGCCGCTTTTTTATATATGAATGTCAAACTAACAACGCAAAAGGAGAATGTATGATGAAGAAGTTTTTTGGTATCCTGCTGACTCTGGCCATGGTACTGAGCCTGGCCGCCTGCGGCGGCAGCGGCGGCAGCGGCCAGGCCGACGGCAGCGGCAATCCCCCCGCCTCCACCGACAACAACCAGCCCGGCGGCGACGCCCCCTCCGGCAGCGCCGGCGGCACCTTCAAGCTGGGCGGCGTGGGCCCCCTGACCGGTGACGCCGCCATCTACGGCAACGCCGCCATGAACGGCGCCAAGATCGCCGTGGACGAGATCAACGCCCTGGGCGGCATCCAGTTTGAGTTCAAGGCCGAGGACGACGTGGCCGACGGCGAGACCTCCGTCAACGCCTACAACACCCTGATGGACTGGGGCATGCAGGTCCTGGTGGGCCCCGTCACCACCGGCGCCGCCATCGCCGTGTCCGCTGAGATCTACAACGACCGGGTGTTTGCCCTGACCCCCTCCGCCTCCTCCACCGACGTCATCAGCGGCAAGGACAACATGTTCCAGGTCTGCTTCACCGACCCCAACCAGGGCGTTGGCTCCGCCGACTATATCTCCCAGAACATGCCCGGGGCCAAGGTGGGCATCATCTACCGCAATGACGACGCCTACTCCCAGGGCATCCGGGACACCTTCGTGGCCGAGGCCGGCAAGGTGGGCCTGGAGATCGTCAGCGAGGGCACCTTCACCAAGGACACCCAGAGCGACTTCTCCGTGCAGCTGACCGACGCCAAGAGCAAGGGCGCGGACCTGATCTTCCTGCCCACCTACTACCAGCCCAACGCCGTCATCCTGAACCAGGCCAAGGGCATGGGCTACGCCCCCACCTTCTTCGGCGTGGACGGCATGGACGGCATCCTGGCAATGCCCGGCTTTGACACCTCCCTGGCCGAGGGCGTCATGCTGCTGACCCCCTTCTCCGCCGACGCCGACGATGAACGCACCCAGAGCTTCGTGGCCAAGTACAACGAGCTCCACGGCGAGACCCCCAACCAGTTCGCCGCCGACGGCTATGACGCCGTGTATATCATCTACGAGGCCCTCCAGGCCGCCGGCTGCACCGGCGACATGTCCGCCGAGGAGATCTGCGAGGCCATCGTGGCCGTGATGCCCACCATCTCTGTGGACGGCCTCACCGGCCAGGGCATGACCTGGGCCGAGAGCGGCGAGGTCTCCAAGGCCCCCATGGCCGTGGTCATCAAGGACGGCGTGTACGTCACTCCCTGACCCCAGCGGTCCCATCTGCTTTAACCACAGGCGATCCGCCGGGAGGCTTGGCCTCCCGGCGGGCGCCGAAGCGCCAGCCATGGCGAAAACGGCGGCAGCGGTCGCCGCCGTCCCTGTTTTTGCCATGGGTGAAGTATGAGAAAAGGAAGGTTGATACTATGGAATTTCTCTCCTACCTGATCAGCGGGATCAGCCTGGGGAGCATCTACGCCATCATCGCCCTGGGCTACACCATGGTCTACGGCATCGCCAAAATGCTGAACTTTGCCCACGGCGACGTCATCATGATCGGCGGCTACATCTCCCTGATCGCCATGACCTCCCTGGGGGTGGGCGGCGTGACGGCCACGCTTTTGGCCATGGTGGTATGCACCGTGCTGGGCATTCTCATTGAGGGCCTGGCCTACAAGCCCCTGCGGGGCGCCCCCTCCCTGGCGGTGCTGATTACCGCCATCGGCGTCAGCTACTTCCTCCAGAACGCCGCCCTCCAGATCTGGGGGGCCAATCCCCGGGTCTACCCCTCCGTGGCTCCGGACACCTGGAAGCTCTTTGACGGGCAGCTGTCCATCCCCTACGTGTCTCTTCTCACCGTGGCGGCCTGTATCGTCATCATGATCGCCCTGACCCTCTTCACCGGCAAGACCAAGATGGGCAAGGCCATGCGGGCCTGCTCCGAGGACAAGGGCGCGGCCCAGCTGATGGGCATCGACGTCAACCGCACCATCTCCATGACCTTTGCCATCGGCTCCGCCCTGGCGGCCATCGCCGGCGTGCTGCTGTGCTCCTACAACTCCACCCTCATGCCCACCACCGGCTCCATGCCCGGCATCAAGGCCTTTACCGCGGCGGTGTTCGGCGGCATCGGGTCCATCCCCGGGGCCTTCCTGGGCGGACTGCTGCTGGGGATCATCGAGGCCATGGCCAAGGCCTACATCTCCATGCAGCTGGCCAACTCCATCGTCTTCGCCGTGCTGATTATCGTGCTGCTGGTGCGCCCGGCGGGCCTTTTGGGCAAATACGTGCCCGAGAAAGTCTGAGGTGGCCCACATGAAAAAGCTGAAATCCCTGAAAACCACCACCAAGGTGGACTTCGCCACCTATCTCGGCGTCATCGCCGCCTTCGCCATCGTCTCCCTGCTGAAAAACGGCGGCTTTTTGAACCGCTCCCTCACCGGCATGCTGGTGCCCATCTGCTGCTACATCGTCATGGCGGTGTCCCTGAATCTGACGGTGGGCATTCTGGGTGAGCTCTCCCTGGGCCACGCGGGCTTTATGAGCGTGGGCGCCTTCTCCGGCGTCATCGCCGCCATGAGCCTCCAAAACGCCGTTCCCCTCGGCTGGGCGCGGCTGGTGATCGCCCTCGCCGCGGGCGCGGCCTTCGCCGCCCTGGCGGGCTTCATCGTGGGCGTGCCGGTGCTGCGGCTCCGGGGCGACTACCTGGCCATCGTCACCCTGGCTTTCGGCGAAATTATCAAGGAGCTCATCAACTGCCTGCTGGTGGGCTGTGACGAGAACGGCCTCCACATAGCCTTCAACATCAGCGGCACGCTGACCATCGACGACCTGGGCATGAGCCCCGGCGGAACCGCCATCATCAAGGGCGCCCAGGGCGCCACCGGCACGGAGAAGCTGGCCTCCTTCGGCGCGGGCTTCATCCTGGTGATGCTGACGCTGGTGATCGTGCTGAATCTGGTGCGCAGCCGCGCCGGCCGGGCGGTCATGGCCATCCGGGACAACCGCATCGCCGCCGAGAGCATCGGCGTCAACATCACGAAGTACAAGATGATCGCCTTCATCACCTCCGCCGCCCTGGCCGGCGCGGCGGGCGCGCTGTACGGGCTGAATTACAGCAGCCTGGCCGCCAGCAAGTTCGACTTCAACACCTCCATTCTGGTGCTGGTCTACGTGGTGCTGGGAGGCCTTGGAAACATCTGGGGCTCCATCATCGCCGCCGCCGTCCTCTACATTCTGCCCGAGGCCCTGCGCCAGTTCTCCGACTACCGGATGCTGGTGTACGCTATCGTGCTGATCCTGGTGATGCTGGCCACCAACAACCCCACCATCAAGAATTTCCTGGGCCGTTTCAAGCCCCGCAGATCCCACAGAAAGGAGGCCGCCTGACATGCTCTCAAAACTCGTTCCCGTCCCCTCCGGCAGCATGATCCCCGACCGGGACATAGGCAAGCGCCCCATTCTGGAGTGTATCAGCCTGGGGATTACCTTCGGCGGCCTAAAGGCCGTGGAGGACTTCAACCTCACCATCGGCCGCACGGAGATCGCCGGTCTCATCGGCCCCAACGGCGCGGGCAAGACCACGGTCTTCAACCTTCTGACCAAGGTCTACCAGCCCACCAAGGGCACCATCCTGCTGGACGGCACCGACACCCACGGCATGGACACCATGAAGGTCAACCGGGCGGGCATCGCCCGGACCTTCCAGAATATCCGCCTCTTCCAGGACCTCAGCGTGGAGGACAACGTGAAGGTGGGCATGGACACCCAGATGCGCTACGGCATGTGGAGCGGCATCTTCCGCCTGCCGGGCTACTGGAAGGAGGAGCGGGTGGCCCACCAGCGGGCGCTGGAACTCCTCTCCCTTTTCAGCATGGAGGACCTGGCGGACGTGAAGGCCGGGTCCCTGCCCTACGGCGCCCAGCGCCGGCTGGAGATCGTCCGGGCCCTGGCCACCAACCCCTCCCTGCTGCTGCTGGACGAGCCGGCGGCGGGCATGAATCCCTCGGAGACGGCGGAGCTGATGGAAAACATCCGCAAGATCCGGGACACCTTCCAGATCGCCGTTTTGCTGATTGAGCACGACATGAATCTGGTGATGAACATCTGCGAGGGCATCTGCGTGCTGAACTTCGGCCGGGTCATTGCCAAGGGCAGCCCGGAGGACATCCAAAAAAATCCGAAGGTCATCGAGGCGTATCTCGGCAAGCAGAAGGAGGCGTGACATGGAAGCAATCCTGAAAGTCGACAACATCAATGTCTACTACGGCAGCATCCACGCCATCAAGGGCGTGTCCTTCGAGGTGGCCCAGGGGGAGGTCGTCACGCTGATCGGCGCCAACGGCGCGGGCAAATCCACCACCCTGAACACCATCTCCGGACTGCTGCGGAGCAAAACCGGCTCCGTCACCTTCCTGGGGGAGGATCTGGGCAAGGTTCCGGCCCACAAGGTGGTCTCCCGCGGCCTGGCCCTGGTGCCGGAGGGACGGCGGGTCTTTTTGCAGATGACCACCCAGGAAAACCTGGAGATGGGCGCCTACACCCAGAGCGGCAAACCCGATCCGGCGGACCTGGAGAAGGTCTACGCGCAGTTCCCCCGCCTGAAGGAGCGGCGGAAGCAGGTGGCGGGCACGTTGTCCGGCGGCGAACAGCAGATGCTGGCCATGGGACGGGCGCTGATGAGCCGCCCCAAGCTCCTGATGCTGGATGAACCCTCCATGGGCCTGGCTCCCATTCTGGTGGAACAGATCTTTGAGATTATCAAGGATCTTCACAGCGCGGGCACCACCATTCTGCTGGTGGAGCAGAACGCCCAGGCGGCGCTGTCCGTGGCGGACCGGGGCTATGTGCTGGAGACCGGCAAGGTGGTCACCTCCGGCACCGGCGCAGAGCTGTTGGCCTCCCCGGCCATCAAGAAGGCCTATCTGGGCGGCTGAGCAGGCGGACTGTTGGCGGGCCATTCCCCCTCTTCCGGGAATGGCCCGCATTTTCTCCCGACAGCCCTCGCAGCCGCCGGGAATTTTCTCAATAAGTTATAAAATCCCCTCCCGTTTCCCCTCAAATTTTATCATATCTTGAAAACCTGCTCCCAGGGGATTGACAACCGGCTCCTCCGGGTTTATACTGCTTACAATCTCAAAAGCAAAAACCGATGAGGCAGAGAAGTAGCCAGAATGCGTTTCTCCCAGCGAGCCGCCGGCAGTGTGAGGGCGGCAGGAACAACTCCGGTGAATGGACTGCCGAGGGCGGGCCGAACGGGACGGAAGTCCTCATTAAGCGCCGACGGGCTTTTCCCCCGTTACCAAGGAAAGGTATGTGATGGCATACCGCCGAGGGGGCGATTTTTCATCGCCAATTTGGGTGGCACCGCAGAAGTTTCAAGACTTTTGTCCCAATGGAACCTATTTTAGGTTTCTTTTGCTGGGATGAAGGTCTTTTTTTGACGCATCCTCTCAAGAGAGACCGATTATCGAAAGGAGCAGCCACTATGAAAACCGAAGCTAAAATCCCCTACAAGATCTACCTCACCGAGGACGAGATGCCAAAAACCTGGTACAACGTCCGGGCCGACATGAAGAACAAGCCCGCCCCCCTGCTGAATCCCGGCACCGGAGCGCCCATGAGCTACGAGGACCTGCGGGGCGTGTTCTGCGACGAACTGATCCGCCAGGAGCTGGACGACGATACCCGGGAGATCCCCATCCCTCAGGAGATCCGGGACTTTTACCGGATGTACCGCCCCTCCCCCCTGGTGCGGGCCTACTGCCTGGAGGAAAAGCTCCAGACCCCGGCCAAGATCTACTACAAGTTTGAGGGCACCAACACCTCCGGCTCCCACAAGCTGAACTCCGCCATCGCTCAGGCCTACTACGCCAAGAACCAGGGCCTCAAGGGCGTCACCACCGAGACTGGCGCCGGCCAGTGGGGCACGGCTCTCTCCATGGCCTGCGCCTACCTGGGGCTGGACTGCAAGGTTTACATGGTGAAGGTCAGCTATGAGCAAAAGCCCTTCCGCCGGGAGGTCATGCGGACCTACGGCGCCTCCGTCACCCCCTCCCCCTCCATGGAGACGGAGATCGGCAAGAAGATTCTCGCCGAGCACCCCGGCACCACCGGCTCTCTGGGCTGCGCCATCTCCGAGGCTGTGGAGGCCGCCACCTCCACCCCCGGCTACCGCTATGTGCTGGGCAGCGTCCTGAACCAGGTGCTGCTGCACCAGTCGATTATCGGCATGGAAACCAAGGCCGCCCTGGACAAATACGGCGTGGTGCCCGACATCATCATCGGCTGCGCCGGCGGCGGCAGCAACCTGGGCGGCCTCATCTCCCCCTTCATGGGTGAGAAGCTGCGGGGGGAGCGGGACTACCGGATCATCGCCGTGGAGCCCGCCTCCTGCCCCAGTCTCACCCGGGGCCGCTTCGCCTACGACTTCTGCGACACCGGCATGGTCTGCCCCCTGGCCAAGATGTACACCCTGGGCAGCGGCTTCATCCCCTCCGCCAACCACGCCGGGGGCCTCAGATACCACGGCATGAGCCCCGTCCTCTCCCAGCTGTACCACGACGGGTACATGGAGGCCGTCTCCGTGGAGCAGACCCGCGTCTTTGAGGCGGCAGAGCAGTTCGCCCGGGTGGAGGGCATTCTCCCCGCCCCGGAGTCCAGCCACGCCATCCGGGCGGCCATTGACGAGGCCATGCGGTGCAGGGAGACCGGAGAGGAGAAGACTATCGTCTTCGGCCTGACGGGCACCGGGTACTTTGACATGGTGGCCTATGAGAAGTTCCACAACGGTGAGATGGTGGACTATATCCCCACCGACGAAGAGCTCCAGCAGAGCTTCGCCAAGCTGCCCCAGGTGAACTGATATGGACGGCTTCACACCGGTCCCCTGCCACACGGGCTTCCTGGCAAAGCGGGTCTTTGGAGAGGCGGCGGGACGCGTCCTGGACGTGTCCATCGCCCATCTGGAGCCCCGGGGCGGCGGACCGGTTCCCGCCCATGCCCATCCGGAACGGAACCACCTCTTCATCGTCACCCAGGGCGTCATGGAGGCCCGCACGCCGGAGGGCGTCCGCCGCTTCGGCCCAAACGAGGCCCTGCTGGTGCCCGGCGGCCAAACGCACCAGGTCTGGAACGCCGGGGACGGCCCCGCCGTGGTGGTGGGCGTCACCCTGACGGCAGAATAGAAAAACAAAGAGCGGCCAAGGGGCGCGCTCCTTCAAAGAACACGGCAGGACAGACCGCTTTGGTCTGTCCTGCTCTTTTGACCCCCGATGCCACCCCCGCCGGCTCCACCCATGAACAGGCCGGCAGGAGCCAAGGGCTGCCTGGATATTTATCAGTCGATGCCCTTCTCCGCAGAACTGGAAAAACTCCCCCGCATCTATGCCTGCTTCTTTTCCCCCATGGGGACATTTGTTGAAAAGAGTGTGTGGAACAGGACCGGAAAATACGGCCATAACACCGGCTATCAATGGATATAAAGGTTCAAATAAGCAGCCCCACGGCGTAATTGCAGCACCCGCAGCGCAAAGCGTGTCTCTTAATTCTTGAGCCTTCCTCGCCGTCATGCCGACGCCTCCGCAAATTCCGATTCCCCGGTTCATCCATTATAAAGCGGCGCCGGCTGAACAGCAGCTTTTTCAGCCGGTATTTTCCTCTCTCTCAGCAGGCTTTCAAGGCCCCTCTCCGTTTTTGAATCCGGATTTTGGGGGATACTCTGTACAAATGACGGGCAAATTGCTATAATAGAACAAATTACCCAAAATTCGACAGAGGGGGCGTTCCATGAAAAAGAGAGCCATCCCGCAGCAGGCGAAACCTGCCCGCCGGGACATGCCCCGCCTGGAGCCCGCGGCGGACAGGGGGCTCACCTCCGCCCAGGCCCGGGAGCTGGCGGAGGCGGGGTGGGACAATCGCCCGGCGGAGTCCCCCACCAAGTCCGACCGGCAGATCATCCGGGAGAACCTTCTCACCTACTTCAACCTCATCTTCGTGGTGCTGGCGGCCTGCCTGCTGCTGGTGGGGGACTGGAAGGACATGACCTTCCTCTTCATCGTGGCGGCCAACGCCGTCATCGGCATCGTCCAGCAGCTGCGCTCCAAGCGGACCATTGAAAAGCTGTCCCTGCTGTCCTCCGCCAGGGTCCGGGTGGTGCGGGACGGCAAGGTCTCAGAGCTGCCGGTGGACCAGCTGGTACGGGGGGATGTCGTCGAGCTCACCGCTGGGTGCCAGATCCCCGCCGACGGGCCGGTGCTCACCGGCCAGGCCCAGGTGAACGAGGCCCTCATCACCGGCGAGGCGGACGCCATCGCCAAGGGGACGGGGGACGGTCTCCGCTCCGGCAGTTTCGTCATCTCCGGCAAGTGCCGGGCCCGGATGGACCAGGTGGGGGCGGACTCCTACGCCGCCAAGCTGACCCTGGCCGCCAAAAAGGACGCCGGCCCCGGCAAGAGCGAGATGATGCGCTCCCTGGACCATCTGATCCGCTTCATCGGCGTGGCGCTGATCCCCATCGGCGCCGCCCTGTTTTACACCCAGTTCGTCACCCAGGACCTGGGGCTGCGGCAGTCGGTGGTGTCCACCGTGGCGGCCCTCATCGGCATGATCCCAGAGGGGCTGTTCCTCCTCACCAGCGTGGCCCTGGCGGTGAGCGTGGTGCGGCTGGCCCGGAATCGGACGCTGATCCACGAGATGAACGCCATCGAGACCCTGGCCCGGGTGGACGTGCTGTGCGTGGACAAGACCGGCACCGTCACCTGCCCCCAGATGCAGGTGCGGGAGGTGGCGCTCCTGGACGCCGCCGCCTGGACGGAGGCGGACATCGCCGACACCCTGGGGGCCTTCTACCGCTGTATGGAGCCGGACAACGACACCGCCCGGGCCATCGCGGAGAAGTTCTCCTACGGTCCCGCCTGGCCCAGCCGGGAGACGGTGCCCTTCTCCTCGGCCGCCAAGTGGAGCGCCGTCAACTTCGCGGGCCGGGGGGCCTATGTCATCGGCGCGCCGGAGTACGTGCTGGGCAGTGAGCTGGAGCCCCTGAAAGACCGCATCCGGACCTACACGGAGCAGGGCTGCCGGGTGCTGCTGCTGGCCCAGTGTGACAGGGCGGAGGAGGGCCGTCTCCACGGCCTGGTGCTGCCCATGGCCCTGCTGGTGCTGGAGAACCCCTTGCGGCCCGGGGCCGCCAGGACCTTCGCCTATTTCCACGACCAGGGGGTGGACGTCAAGGTCATCTCCGGCGACGAGCCGGTGACGGTCTCCGCCATCGCAAGCCAGGCGGGCATCCAAAATGCGGAGCGCTGGGTGGACGCCCGGGAGCTGAAAACCGACGCCGACATCGCCCAGGCGGTGCGGCAGTACACGGTGTTTGGCCGGGTGGCGCCCAACCAGAAGCGGAAAATCGTCCGGGCCCTCCAGAGTCAGGGCCACACCGTGGCCATGACCGGCGACGGCGTCAACGACGTGCTGGCCCTGAAGGACGCGGACTGCGGCGTGGCCATGGCCTCCGGGGCGGACGCCGCCTGCCAGGTGGCCCAGTTGGTGCTGCTGGACAGCGACTTTGCCGCCATGCCCAAGGTGGTGGCGGAGGGGCGCCGGGTCATCAACAACATCCAGCGGGCCTCGGCGCTGTACCTGGTGAAAAACATCCTCTCCTTTTTTCTGGCCATCATCACGCTGTTCGCCGACTTCCCCTATCCCTTCATCCCCATCCAGCTGACGCTGATCTCCTCCCTCACCATCGGCATTCCCTCCTTCTTCCTGGCTCTGGAGCCCAACCACGATCTGGTCCAGGGGAAGTTCCTCCACAACGTGTTCCGCAAGTCCTTCCCCGGCGGGCTGACGGCTATCTTCGTGGTGCTGTTCGCGGAGCTGTTTGTCTACGCCCTGGGACTGGAGCTCCAGGAGCTGTCCACCATCTGCGTGGTGATCATGTCCATCAACTGTCTGACGGTGATCTACTACGCCGCCCGGCCCATGGACCGCAAGCGCACCGTGATGCTCTCAGCCATGAGCGTCGCCATGGTGGCGGCAGTGGTGTTCTTTGGGGACGTGTTCTCCCTGTCCCTCCCGGGGCTGTCCTTTGCCGGATGGCTGGTGCTGGCCGCCATGGCGCTGCTGGTGGTTCCCGTCCAGATGCTGCTGGAGCGGCTGTTCGACAGGTGCAGCGTCTTCCTGGCCCGCCGGACCAAGGGAAAAAACAGGCGCAGGGAGAGCCGCCGTGGCCCCTCCCGCGGAAGATAGCACGGCCGTGCGTTGAATGAGCGGCCCCATCCCAGGCGGGGCCTCCTCTCTCCCTGGAAAAGCAGAAGCGCCCGCCGTCCGGTTTTGGACGGCGGGCGCTTTATACAGCCGCCGCAGGGGCCGCAAAGCGGCTATGCGGTGGACTTTATAATTGGGAAACACCGGGCGCGTTTCATCCGCCGGCGGGCTCCCACGCCTTGAGAGCCGGTAAGCGGTTTTCAACCGGACATATCGGGAGAGACCGCGTGATGATGAGACAAGCGGAAATCAGCCGATGCCGCCCAGCATGGCGCCGGCCACCAGGGCGATGACGCACATGGCGATAAACAGGTACCCCAAGTACTCAAACCATTTGCCCACAGGTTTCTTTGCGCCGTGGTTGACCTCCTCCAGGGCCTCCTTACGGGGCAGGACGATGAAGAACATGACGGCGGCCAAGCCAGCCCCCAGGGGGCAGATGTAGATGGAGACGATGTCCATCCACTGGGAGGTATAGGGCTGAATCAGCAGGGCAACTACAGCGCCAGCCACGCCGACAACGCCCACAGCGGGGAGCCGCTTCAGCTTGAATCGCTCCTGCATGGTGGCCACAGGGGCCTCATACAGGTTGATAATGGAGCTGATGCCGGCGAAAAGAACAGCCACATAGAAGATGATGCCGATGACCCTGCCGCCGGGCATTCCGTTGAGGATGTTGACCAGGTATACAAACATCAGGCCGGGTCCGGGGTCGATGTTCCCCATGGCAAAGCCGCTGGCCCCAATGGCAGGGATAATGACAAAGGCGGCCAGCAGGGCGGCGATGGTGTCAAACAGGGCCACGCGGCGGGCGGAGGTGGGGATGTCCTCATCCTTTGGCAGATAGGAGCCGTAGATGACGGAGCCGTTGCCCGCCACAGACAGGGAGAAGAACGCCTGACCAAAGGCGTAAATCCAGACAGACGGATTCAGCAGGCCTCTGGGGTCCAGCGTGAACAGGAATTGATAGCCCTCGGAAGCGCCGGGCTGGAACCCGATATACACCGCCAGGATGACAAACAGGCCAAACAGCATGGGCATCATGATTTTGTTGGCCTTCTCAATGCCGTTGGCCACGCCCATGGCCATGATGACCAGAGCCGCCGCCAGACCAATCACCAGCCACACGCTGTTGCCCACGCCGAAGATACCGCCCCGGACCATCATGCCCACGGCCTCGCCGATGGTCTCGGCTCCGGGGGCGGCGGCGTCAAAGGCGGGCCCGATCCGGGACATATCCTGCCCCATCGCGTACAGGCCGCCGGAGAGGGATAAAAAGGTATACTTGAAAATCCAGCTCATAACCACCGTGTAGCCAATGGCCATCATCAGAGAGCCGACGATGGGGATGACGCCAATGAGCTGCCCCAGCTTCCGATTGCCGTTTCTCGCCGCTGTGGCGTGGCCGAAGGCGTCCATGGGCCCCGCCTGGGCCCGGCGGCCCAGGGCAAACTCCTCCATGATGCCGGAGTTGCCCACCAGGAGGACAATGATGCAATAGGGGATCAAAAAAGTCAGGCCGCCCCAGCGGGCCACCATGATGGGAAATCTCCAGATGTTGCCCATGCCCACGGCGGAGCCGATACAGGCCAGCGTAAATCCCCACTGGCCCCGAAACCCATCCCGGGGCCGCAACGTCTTGTCACTCATACTCAATCCTCTTCTTTCTCAGAACCTGTATTCATAACCGGGGGATGCGGGATGTCCGCGGATTTTTGCTGTCAGACCAGGGGATTTTCCCCAGGCATCCTGACGGATGGCAAGAAAAATCGACGCAGTATGACGGCAAAAAGACCGGCCGGACCGTATTCAACGGTTGTGAATACAGATTCTCAATCGCACTTCGCGGTATTCCCGCCACGCTCCTGGGATCTCCCATCTGGAAGAAATTGGATGCACTCAAAATAGCGCAGACGGCGCCCGTGAAAAAATTCGATGTTCACGGACGCCGCCTGTCTGTTTCAAGAGGTCCCCTCCAACACCCCGCGCAGCAGTCGCGGCGCTCTCGGAACGGAACCGCCTATTCCCGTGTCACAGCGCCGCGATGACCTCGATCTCCACCAGGGCGTCCTTGGGCAGGCGGGCCACCTCCACGGCGGAGCGGGCGGGGAAGCTGCCCTCGGTAAAGAAGGCGGCGTACACCTCGTTCATGGCACCGAAGTTGTTCATGTCGCTGAGGAACACCGTGGTCTTCAGCACATCGTCCATGGTGAGGCCGGCTTCCTCCAAAATGGCCTTGACATTGGTCAGAGACTGGCGCGTCTGGGCCTGGATGCCCTCAGGAAACGCGCCGGTGGCGGGATCAATGGGCAGCTGGCCGGAGGTGATGACAAGACCGCTGGTCTTGACGGCCTGTGCGTAGGGGCCGATGGCCGCCGGGGCCTTGTCTGTGCTGATAATGGCTTTCATAACGTAGTCCTCCTCATAAAAATACAGTTCACCCGCGATTGCGCCCTTTCAGCCAGCGGCGCCGGCAGGCAAAACACGCGGGTTTCTTAGGGCCTGTTGGCATAAGGCAATGCGCGGAGATCCTCGGGGAACCCTTTGCCGGACACCAAGGAAGCATTGGCAAACGCGCTGAGATACACCAAAATTTTTAATGCGGCGGCCGGTATAATCCGCCGCCCCCTGCGTCCCGGCTTATGTGAACAGGCTCTAAAATAGCTGGCGCATTGGACCGCACGCGGTGCGGAGTTAAGAAAATCGCTTTGATTCCCACAATTGTGCCAGCCATAATATGAGATGATTTTATCAGAATTAAAAAATATTGTCAACGGATATGACGGGATCTATACGAACAACTATTTTTATCATCAAAATTTTTATCTTCAGCATAAATAAAATCGGGAATTGAAAAATTTTCAAGCTGAGAAAAATTTCTTTTGACAGGTCGGGAGCCGGGTAATATAATAGTATCAATACACGCCAGCAGGAAAACCGGATGAGAATTGCCCGCGTCCACGCGGGCGGAAGGGGGAGCCGTATGCCCAACGTTCCCAACGCGCTGCTGCAGCAATATGTAAAGCTGACGGAATTTTTAGGCGTGGCGCTGGGGCCGGACTACGAGGTGGCCCTCCACGACCTGACGGATAAAAACCGCTCCATCATCGCCATTGCCAATGGCCACATCAGCGGGCGGGAGATCGGCGCGCCGCTGACCAATGTGGCCCTCAGCATCCTCATGGACAGAAGCTATGAGACCCAGGATTACCGCCTGCACTACTCCGGCGTCTCCGCCAGCGGCAAGCAGCTGCGCTCGTGCACCATGTTCATCAAGCAGAACGGACGGCTCATCGGCATGCTCTGCATCAACTTCGACGACAGCCGCTACCTGACCCTCAGCCGGCAGATTCTGCACCTGTGCCACCCGGACCACTTTGCCCGGCAGCTGGTCCAGTCTGAGGAGTCCGGCGGCACGCCGCCCCTGTCTTCCCCCCACCGGCCGGAAACCTTCCGCAACTCCACGGAGGCCGTGGCTCTGGACGCCATCCACCACGAATTGAACCGGCTGGGAATATCGGCGGAGCGGCTGACCTCCGACGAGCGCCTCCAGATCATCAGCGCGCTGGAAGAGAGCGGCATCTTTCTGCTAAAGGGCTCCGTAAAGGACGTGGCGGCAGGACTGCGCTGTTCTCAGGCCAGTGTGTACCGCTATCTGGCACAGATCAAAAAATGACCGTCGGGACGCGCCGGCGGCGGCCCTTTCCCGGGGCACCGGGGCACGGCGGCGGCGGAAAACGGCGTAGGCGCACCAGGACCATAAAAAAGATTCCCCCTTCGGACTGCCCGAAAGAGGGAATCTTCTTTTTTATGAAATTACAGCTGCTTGACGGTGTAGTACACCGCCAGGGCGAAGACCACCACAGCCAGAATCCACATGGCGTAGTAGGCAATATTGAGGCTGACCAGTGCCGCCGCCACAGCCACGGCAGAAAGGCCGCAGGCGGTGTAGATGGGCAGCAGATCAGCGTCGGCGGGCAGAACGCGGAGCCTGCCCAGCTTCCCGCCATTGCGGCTGGCCCTGCGGGCCAGAAACGCCGCGGCGGCCAGCAGCACCAGAAAGAGCACGGCAATCACCCGCATCAGGGTTCCGTAGTAAATGTTTGGGAACATCCTGCGGCAGACCCAGAGAAAGATCAGAGACACGCCTAAAACCGTCAAGGCCACGGCGCACTCCCGGTCATAGAGACTCCAGAGGATGGCCAGCAGCATCACCACGGGGACCACCACGGACAGCAGCGTCACCACAGGGGCGTTCAGGGCCCGGATCAGCAGGGCGGAGACCATCAGGAAAGCGCCGCCTCCGGCGGCGTACCAGCCGATCTCCCGCTTTTTTGTGTCGGCTTTCCACATGGCGCTGAGGAAGATCCCCAGGATGAGGATAACCGCACCCAAGCCCGCCAAAATCCAGAGGTACCGGTCATACCAGTTGATCTGCTGCTGGGCGTTTCCGTTGACATAACAGCGGCGGACCACCAGGAGATACAGTTCGGCCACGCAGCCGGCCAGGAAAAACTTCATAGAGCCGGTCATGGGCTCGTCCCGCTTGACCGGTTTAGAGCGATGATTGGGATTTTTAGGCATTTATTAGGACCTCCAGGGAGTTTTTTCTTTCTGATCATGCCCGCGGGAAGACTCTCCCGCCAACATACCCGAATAGTATAACAGGTTTTTCTTCGATTTGCAAGGGTAAAAGTGTTAAGCCGCGCCAGATTTTTGCCGCGCCCCGGGAATCAGTGGTTGAGAAACGGCGGCGGACGTGCTATAATGCAATCACATTTTATAGTATGCCAGTTATTTTGTTTATCATGATACGATCAACGGGCCTGAAAACGCAGGCCGCGTTTTCAGGCGGCAGAACAGCGGCCCGTCCCGGGCTCTATTAGGCCTTGTTTGAAAAATGTCAAAACGCCCAAACGACGGACCTTTTTTCGCCGCTGGGCATTCCGCCATTTATCTAACAAGACCTAAAAAAATTCTCCTGAAACGCTAAAAAATTCTCCTGAAACGCTTTGACCCGCTTTGACTATAAACAAAAATCGAGGGATCATATGAGACGTTTTATCAGCATCACATTGGGCCTGGCCCTGCTCCTCAGCCTGACGGCCTGCTTCGGCCCCCCGGTGGACCCGGACACGGTGCAGGAGAGCATCCAGGTCATCGCCATGGACACGGCCATGGTCATCTCCACCTACGGCAGCCGGAGCACCGCCGCTGCCTACGCCTCGGAGGATCTGATCCGGGAGCTGGAGGCGCAGCTCTCCCGGACGGAGGAAAACAGCGACATCTCCCGGCTTAACGCCGCCGGGGGAGAGACCGTGGAGGTGGGCTGGGACGCATACTGCCTTCTCGACAAGGCGGCCCTTTTTAACGCCGAGACCGGCGGAGCGTTCAACATCGCCATCGCCCCCGTGGTCTCCGCCTGGGGCTTCACCACCGACAGCTTCCAGGTCCCCTCCCAAGCGGAGCTGGACCTGCTTCTACCGCTGACAGACCCCAGAGGCGTCTCCCCGGCGCGGCTGGACGACATGAAATTCACCGCCTCTTTAGAGCCCGGACAGTCCGTGGACCTGGGGGGCATCGCCAAGGGGTACGCCGCCGACAAGCTGGCGGACCTCTTTGTGGAGTATGAGATTCCCCGGGCCATGGCCCAGCTGGGGGGCAACGTGCTGGCCTGGGGCGACCGGCCCGACGGCACGGCCTGGCGGGTGGGCGTCCAGGACCCCGCCCGGCCCGACGAGCAGAACGCCTTTGCGGGCATCCTGAACCTGAAAAACGCCTTTGCCGTCACCTCCGGGGGCTATCAGCGGTACTTTGAGGAGGGCGGAAAAACCTACCACCACATCATTGATCCCGCCACAGGGTACCCGGCGGACAGCGATTTGACCTCCGTCACCGTGGTGGCGGAGGCGGACGTCCTCCAGAAAAACGGCGTCATGTGCGACGCCTACTCCACCGGATTGTTTATCATGGGGGAGGAAGAGGCCCTGCGCTTCTGGCGAAACCACCGGCAGCAGAGCCAGGAAAACGCCTTCGAGCTGGTCCTGGTGACGGAGGACGGCCGGGTGGTGGTCACCCAGGGACTGGCGGAGTCCTTTACACCGGATGAGGGGAGCGGATATACCCTTGAGATCGTCTCCTAAGCTGCGTCCCAACGGCTGGGACGCCCTGGTGATCCTGCTGGTGCTGGCCCTGGCCGCGGGCGGCGCCCTGGCGGTCTGGGGGGGCGGCAGGACAGAGACGGGACCTGAAACAGCGGTGGTCACTATAGACGGCCAGGAGGCGGACCGCTTTCCGCCGGAAGACCTGCTGGAAAACCCCAGGACCTATACCAGCAACGGCTACACCCTGACTGTGGCGTATGGCATCGACTACGAGGACCCGGCCCTGAACACGCCGTCCCCCTCCGGGAAGTCCGGTCTCTATGTGACCGCCTCTGACTGCCCCACCCAGGACTGCGTCCGCACCGGGATCATCACCCGGAGCGGACAGAGCATTGTGTGTCTCCCGGCCCGGATCATCATCCAGCTGACCGGGGCGGAACCAGAGCCCGGCGCCGTGGACGCCGTGGTGGGATAGGAGGCAGCGGATGAAACTGACTACAAAGCAGCTGACCCTCTGCGCCGTGCTGACGGCCCTGGCCCTGGCCCTGAGCTACCTGGAAAATCTCTTCCCCCTGGCCCTGGCCATCCCTATTCCCGGGGTGAAGCTGGGCCTTGCCAACATCGTGACGGTGTTTGCTTTATACACCCTGGGGCCCTCCCAGGCGCTGATGATTCTCACCGCCCGGTGCCTGCTGGGGGCCATGTTCGCCGGGAACGTGAACGCGCTGCTGTTCTCCCTGCTGGGGGGATTTGCCGCCATGCTGGCCATGATTGTTCTGGTCCGGCTGGGGAAATTTTCCGTCTACGGCGTGTCCGTGGGCGGAGCGGCGGCCCACAACTGCGGGCAGATGGCCGCGGCGGTGCTGACCCTGGGAAACACCGCGCCGCTTTTCTATCTGCCCATTCTGCTGGCGGTGTCCCTGATAACGGGAACCCTGACAGGGCTGGTTGCCGGGTGCCTCTTTCAGGGGCTGGAGCACACAAACCTGCGGAATCTCATATAAGGAGTGACAGGATTGGACCGAAAACAGGTGAGCAAAAAGGACGAGATCATCCTCCAGCAGCTGGAGGTGATCCGCACCATGACCGAGAACAGCCTGAACCGCATGGGCACGGATTTCTGGGGAACCCCCGCCGCGCCCAAAGAGGACGCGGCCAAAAGGGACGCGCCCAAGGCGGAGAAGCCCCATGAAAAGAACACCGCCGCCTCCACGGGAAACGACGCCACGGAGCCCCCGGCGGCGGAGGCCCCGCCGCCCCCGGAGAAGATTGAGGACCTCCAGGCGGAGCTGGAGGGCTATATCGGCCTGGCCTCCGTGAAAAAAGAGGTGAAGAACCTCATCAACATGGTGACGGTCCACAAGATGCGCAAGGAGCAGAACCTGCCCGCGGCGGACCTCTCGCTGCACATGGTGTTCTCCGGCAACCCCGGCACCGGCAAAACCACCATCGCCCGGATGATGGCGAGAATCTACCACAGCCTTGGCATTTTGTCCCGGGGGCATTTGGTAGAGGTGGACCGCAGCGGCCTGGTGGCGGGCTACGTGGGCCAGACGGCCCTAAAGGCCAGGAAGGTTGTCGACTCCGCCCTGGGGGGCGTGCTGTTCATCGACGAGGCCTACGCCCTCAACGGCGGAGCGGAGAACGACTTCGGCCGGGAGGCCATCGACACCATCCTCAAGGCCATGGAGGACCACCGGGACGATCTGGTGGTCATCGCGGCGGGGTATGACGATCTCATGGACCGGTTCATCCACTCCAACCCCGGTCTGGAGTCCCGGTTCAACCGCTTTCTCCACTTCGCCGACTACACCGCCGATGAGATGATGAGGATCTTCGAGATGCAGTGTAAAAAGGGCTGCTATACGTTGGAGGCAGAGGCGGCGGGGCTGGTACGGGACTTCATCAAAGAGGAGAACACCGATCCCGTCTCCTTCGGCAACGCCCGGGGGGTGCGGAATATCTTCGAGCAGATTCTGGTGAACCAGGCCAACCGCCTGGCAGCCATGGAGCACGTGACAAGGGAGGACCTGATGTCCATCACCCCCGCGGACGTGCAGGCGGCCCGTGGAGCGGAGGTTCCTGTCCCCGCGCCCGGGAGGCCGGAGGCGTAGGTAAGGCAACGCTGTGTACGGCGGGAATTCCATCATAAAAAATGAGGCAGGGCGGACCTGAAGCAGGCCGCCCCGCCTTTCTTATTCCGCGAAACCCACCGCGGTGACTGCCAGCGCCGCGGGCACGCGCCACATCGTCAACGCGGCTGAAAAGCGGTAAGGGGGGCAAGGTGGGGCCCGCCGGCGCGTGAAATCCGTCCGGCGTCCCCTATGAAGTCCACTGCATGACCGTTTCGCGGCCCCTGCCGGAAAGCGGCCGCCCCTCGGCGGGGATTGGCTCTTTTAGGGAGTATTTTCCAAGCGGCAGGTTACATTTTTATTACTGTAAGAAAATTTTTTCACATCGCCGCAGAAAGTTCTTGTATTATTTGTCAAAGTGTGGTATGATGATTCTGGAGAAACTTGTGTACTTATGCCAATCTCCGCCGCAAAATTTTGAAAGAGAGAGGGAGAGTTATGGAAACCTTTTTTAAACTGAGAGAAAACGGCACCACTGTGCGCACCGAAATTCTGGCCGGCCTGACCACCTTTATGACCATGGCGTACATCATCGCCCTGAACCCCAACCTGCTGACCGGTTTCGGCGCGGAGGGCATGGACCTCTGGAACGGCGTGTTCCTGGCCACCTGCATCGCCTCCGCCGTCGCCATGTTCTGCATGGCCTTCCTGGCCAACAAGCCCTTCGCCCTGGCCCCCGGCATGGGCCTCAACAGCTTCTTCGCCGTTGTGGCGGCCAACATCGCCGGCCTCACCGGCATGACCTATGTGGAGAGCTTCCAGGCCGCCCTGGTCATTATCCTCATCGAGGGCATCGTCTTCATCGTCCTCTCCGTGCTGAACATCCGGGAAAAGATTGTGGACGCCATCCCCCTGGGCGTGCGGCTGGGCATCGCCCCCGCCATCGGCATCATGCTGATGAACATCGGCCTGGGCTCCAACGCCGGCGTCTACTCCGAGACCGGCGGCCCCTTCTTCGTCATGCGGGACTTTTTCGGCGCCCTGACCCCCAGCGTGGCGCAGACCTCCATGGGCTCCGGGTACAGCGCCATGATCCTTTCCGCCGTCACCATGTTCATCGGCCTCTTTGTCATCGTCATCCTTGCGAAGAAGGGCGTCAAGGCCGCGGTGCTGCTGGGAATGCTGGCGGCCTCCGTCATCCACTGGGCCGGTTCCGCCGTGTTCCTGGGGACCAACCCCTTCGCCTCCCTGTCCACGGCGTCCTTCGTCCCCCCCTTCGCCGACATGGCCTCCACCACCCTGTTCAAGTTCAATTTCCAGGGCTTCCTGGACATCGGCTGGTTTACCGCCGTCACCCTGGTCATCACCTTCTGCATGATCGACATGTTCGACACCATCGGCACCCTGGTGGGCACCGCCTCCCGGGCCGGCATGGTGGACCGGGAGGGCAATATGCCCAACATGAAGGAGGCTCTGCTGTCTGACGCCGTGGGCACCGTGGCCGGCGCCTGCTGCGGCACCTCCACCGTCACCACCTTCGTGGAGTCCGCCTCCGGCGTGGAGGCCGGCGGCCGCACAGGCCTCACCGCCCTGACCACCGGCGTGCTGTTCCTGGCCTGTATTTTCATCGCCCCCATCGCCGCCGTCATTCCCCCCGCCGCCACCTCCGCCGCGCTGATCTATGTGGGCGTGCTGATGCTCATGGGCCTCAAGAATGTGGACTTCGACGACATGGACCAGATGGTTCCCGTGGCGCTGATGCTCATCGGCATGCCCGTCTCCGGCTCCATCGGCCACGCCATCGGATTGGGCCTGATCTCCTTCACCGTCATCAAGGTGTTCAGCGGCAAGGCCAAGGACGTCTCCGTTCTCACCTATGTGATCTCCGCCCTGTTCCTGGTGAAGTTCTTCCTCATCGTGTGAGGAACATCCAACGCTCTTTAAATTATCAAGAGGAGGACCTCCGCATGTGCGGAGGTCCTCCTCTTTCTACGAAATTAAGCGCGGTTTCCTCAGCGGCTCAAATATGCCTCGGCACAGCTCCGAGCCTCCCGGACCGCCTTTTCCTCGTCCACGCCGGTGAGGCGGCCATCTTTGACCACAACCCTGCCGTTTACAACCGTGGCGTCCACAGGGCCCTTGAAGCCCACGGTGCCCAGCATGGATTTAACGTCCAGGTCCGCCCCCACCAGCTCCAGCCGGTCCCGGCGGATCAGGAACAGGTCCCCGGCCTTTCCGGGGGCCAGGCAGCCGATGTCCTCCCGCCCCAGAACCCGGGCGCTGCCCCGGGTGGCCATTTTCAGCAGATCGTACCCGCTGGGGGCCCGTTCGCTGGAGTGGAGCCGGTGGAGCAGGTACGCCGTCCGCAGCTCCTCCAGAAGGCTGGAGCCGTCGTTGCTGGCGCTGCCGTCCACCGCCAAGCCCACGGGCACCCCCAGCTCCAGCATCTCCGGAATCCGGCACACACCGGAGGAGAGCTTCATGTTGGAGATGGGACAGTGGGCCACGCCGGTGCCCGTGTCCGCCAGAAGCCTCAGCTCCCCGTCGTTGAAGTGGATGCCGTGGGCGTACCACACATCCGGGCCAACCCACCCCAGGTCCTCCATATAGGCCAAGGGGCGTTTGCCGTACTTTTCCAGAACATAGTGTTCCTCGTCCTTGGTCTCGCAGAGATGGGTGTGGAGCCGGACCCCCAAATCCCGAGCCAGCACCGCGGACTGCCGCAGCAGCTCCGCCGAGACGCTGAAGGGTGAGCAGGGAGCCAGGGCCACCATTCGCATGGAGTTGAAGGAAGCGTCGTGGTACTTCTCCACCGCCGCCCGGCAATCCCGCAGAATTTCGTCCACGGTCTGGACCACGCTGTCCGGCGGCAGGCCGCCGTCCTTGCGGCTCAAATCCATGCTGCCCCGGGAGGCGTACATCCGCACCCCCAGGGCCTCCGCCGCGGCAAACTGGGCGTCCAGCAGGCTGGCGGAATTTCCGCCGGGGAAGACATAGTGGTGGTCAAAGCAGGTGGTACAGCCGGTTTTCAGCAACTCTCCCATGCCCACGACGGAGCTGTGGTAGACGGCCTCGCTGTCCAGGTTTTTCCAAATCTCATAGAGGGCGGTGAGCCAGTCGAAGAGCTCCAGGTTCTGCACCTGGGGCAGGTTGCGGCTGAAGGTCTGGTAGAGATGGTGGTGGGTGTTGATCAGGCCGGGATAGACGATGCTCCGGCTGGCGTCCAGGGTCTCGTCCGCCGGCTGGGACTCGGGACCCATGTAGGCGATGACGCCGTCCCGGATCAGAATATTGGCGCATTTCAGCAGGTGGTCCTCATCGTCGCAGGTGACGACGGCCCAGGCGTTTTGAATCAAAAGGCTGCTCATACGGTTCTCCTTCCATATACGCGGTCTCCGCGTGAGATCATCCAGGCCGCCGGAACCTCAAACAAAAAGACCACAGGTCCCGGGCGGTGCCCAGGACTTGTAGTCAACTGTTCCGGCAGTTGGTAGAAACGCTCATCCGATCATGAGCTTATACAAGCCGATATATTGTATAGCATACATGGGGGACGCCCGCCCTGTCAAGCGGCGGCGGGAAAAATCCATGAAACAGCACATTCTGAGGGCAGAACTTGTGAAAATCCCCCAATTTTCCCTCCGCAGATCCCGGCGCCGGCGGGGACAGGGGGCAATCGGCATGATAAACTAGGGTTTTTTGCCGCTTTCCCTTCCCACATCTTCATTTTTATGGTAAACTGTTTTCAGATCCGAACATCCGCCGCCGCGTTTACGGCAGCGCAGCATCGTATAACAACAACATCTGTGAAGGAGAATCCATCCATGGGTAAATACTTTGGAACCGACGGTTTCCGCGGCAAGGCGGGAGAGGGGCTCACCGCCTACCACGCCTACGAGATCGGGCGCTTTTTGGGCTGGTACTACGGCCGGGAGGGCCGGGCCCGCGTCGTGGTGGGCAAGGACACCCGCCGCTCCAGCTACATGCTGGAGTACGCCCTCAGCGCCGGCCTCACGGCCTCCGGGGCGGACGCGTACCTGCTCCACGTCACCACCACGCCCTCTGTGTCCTATGTGGCCCGGACGGAGGGGTTTGACTGCGGCGTGATGATCTCCGCCAGCCACAACCCCTTCTACGACAACGGCATCAAACTGCTGAACCGGGACGGAGAAAAAATGGACGAGGCGGTTCTGGCCCTGGCGGAATCGTATCTGGACGGCTGCCTGAAGGTAAACGGACAGCCTGTGAAATCCCTCCCCCAGGCCGCGGAGGAGACCGTGGGCGCCGTGGTGGACCACAGCGCCGGACGAAACCGGTATATCGGCTACCTGATCTCCCTGGCGGTATACTCCTTCAAGGGCAAGAAGATCGCCCTGGACTGCGCCAACGGCAGCTCCTGGGCCATCGCTCCCAGCGTGTTCCGGGCCCTGGGGGCGGATGTATGCGTCCTCAACGACCGGCCCGACGGCCTGAATATCAACCGGGACGCCGGGTCCACCCACATCGGGGGACTGCAAAAATATGTGGTGGAGCACGGCTGTGACGCGGGCTTCGCCTACGACGGCGACGCGGACCGGTGCCTGGCCGTGGACGAGACCGGCGCCCTGGTGGACGGGGACAAGATCATGTATATCTACGCCCGCTACATGAAGGAGCGGGGAAAACTGGTGACCAACACGGTGGTCACCACAGTGATGAGCAACTTCGGGCTGTATAAGGCCCTGGAGGAGGCGGGCATCGGTTACGCCAAAACCGCCGTAGGCGACAAATACGTCTACGAGCACATGGTCCAAAACGGCAACCGCATCGGTGGCGAGCAGTCCGGGCACATTATCTTCTCCAAGTACGCCCGCACCGGCGACGGCATTCTGACCTCTTTGAAGCTGATGGAGGTAATGCTGGCCATGAAACTGCCCCTGAGCCGTCTGGCGGAGCCGGTGACCATCTATCCCCAGGTACTGATCAACGTCCGGGTGAAGGACAAAAGGGCCGCCCAGGAGGACCCGGCGGTCCAGGACGCCGTGGCGGCCGTTGCGGCCGAGCTGGGGGACACGGGCCGCATCCTGGTGCGGGAGTCCGGCACGGAGCCCCTGGTGCGGGTGATGGTGGAGGCCGAGACCCAGGACCGCTGCCAAACACTGGCGGAGCGGGTGGTAAAGGTCATCCGGGAGCGGGGCCACGGGGCGGAGAGCTGAGCCGCCGCCCCTATTTCAGGAGGCGACGAACATGAAAAAACTCTTTCAGGCAATCCGGCAGGGCAATGACGCTGCGGTCCGAGCGCTGCTGGAGAAAAAGCCGGAGCTGATCTCCTGCACCGCGAAGCAGCCGCCCAAAAAAGACGACGGCCAGTCCCCCCTCCAGGTGGCGCTGAAAACAGGCCGTCTGGAGATTGCGGAATACCTGCTGGACTTGGGAGCAGACGTCAATTTTATGGAGGCGGAGGACTGCGCCAGCGGCTGGCAGGCCCCCGTCCTCCACGACGCCATTAACGCCGCCGTCATGAACAGCCGGTGGAACGAAAACCTTCAGCCCACAGGCGGCGGAGTCAAGGTCTTCCACACCCAGGCCGAGGCGGACCGGGCCTTTCTCATTTTAAAGCGGATGCTGGACCTGGGCGCAGACATCCGCGGGGTGGATTCCTATGGAAACACCTGCGTATGGCGGCTCTGTCTGCAAGCACGGCAGGTCCTGCCCCCGTATAATCACAGCACCTGCGCCGTGGGAAGTACCCGCATCCTGACCCCTGAATTGAAAGAGGATCTCGCGAGAATCTTTGCTCTCCTGCGCAACCGCGGCATGGATATAGAGTGCATAAAGCCCGGAACGTCCGCAACAGTGCGTGAACTCTACAAAGATGAAACTATCGCACAGTTCCTGGTCTTTGATTAGGCCTTGTTTGAAAATTGGCGGAATGCCGGATTGGGGCGGATTTTTTTGCCAGGCAAGGCGATTTGACGCGGGAATCCTGACGGATTTCAAGTCAAATCAACGCAGTCCTGGCGGAAAAAGATGCTCCAAGACGGCATTTTGACATTTTTCAAACAAGGCCTAAGCAGTCCTCTTGTCCCCGGAGAGCGAGACGCATCCGGTACGCAGACAGCCGGCTTTGCTCCGTAAAAGAGGATCGCTCCAGGAAAACGAGGCTCGAACCCGCTTCCCGGCATCCCACGAATGGCCTTCGGCCATTCCTGGGAGCCCTGCCGAACCTCTGATTGAAAAGGCGCTCCGCGCCTTGGGTGGAGGCAGCGAGTTCGCCTCCTATTCAAAAAAACAGGACATCCAATTCGGATGTCCTGTTTCGCTCTGGAGCGGGCAACGAGGCTCGAACTCGCTACCTCCACCTTGGCAAGGTGGCGCTCTACCAGATGAGCTATGCCCGCGAACAAAAAGTATTCTAGCAGATAGAATCCTCTTTGTCAACCCTCTAGCCCAATATTTTCTTCATTTTCCAAAATTTCCTCCGGCGGCGCCTCCACCGCCTCTCCCTCCAGCTCCGCCTGACCGTCCACAGGCTCCTCCGGGGGTACTTCCTGATCCAGCAAAAACTCGATCAGTCCCACCGGACCGTCCGCCGGGTAGTAGAGCACCGGCCACATAGGCCGCTCCAGCAGCCCCCGTTCCTCCCGGACCTGGGTCAGGGCCTTCTCCACCTGAGCACGGCCGTTCTCCTGGCTCCAGTAGCCCAAACGCACCGCCAGCTCCGTCCGCCCCTCCGTGAGCGCGGTATCCAGCAGGGCGTACAGCGCCTCCGGGCTGGTGGCGTTCACCACAGCCTGGATCTGCTCCAGCGTCCGGCGGTAGCTGATCTGGAGCTCCACCTCGTAATAGCCCCGCTGGGACTGGCTGGAGGAGGTGATATACTCCACGGCATAGGCCCCCATGGGGGTCTCCTGCTGGACCTCCACCGTGGCCCGCTCCAGCAGATCCGCCGCCTGGAGCTTGTTCTCCACGTTATAGAGCCGCAATGTGGCCGTCTCCGTGTGCTGGCCGATAAGAATCAGAAGGTCGTTGACGATGTCCTGGTAGTTCTCCGCCCGCAGGGTGCCGGCGGCCTCGCTCTCCCAGAACTTGCTGCTGTGGGGCTCCACGGTGCTGTACTCCCGCTCCAGCAAGGGGGTGCAGCCCGCCAGCAGGCACAGCGCCAGCAGCAGTACGCAGCACTTTTTCACGGACCGGCTCCCCCCTCTCGTTTCCCTTCTGATTACAGACCCAGATCCTCGTCCACCAGCAGGATCTCCGTCTCCATGCCCATCATGGGGCCCCACAGCGTCACCAGCCCCCGGCAGATGCGGTCCGGGCTCTTGCAGTCATAGCAGCGGTCGCCCTTGACGGCGCAGGGGGTCTTCTTTCCCAGCCGCTGGGCATTCTTGGGCGAGGCGATGTTCCGGGCCCGCCACAGGGCCTCCTCATAGGTGGGGGCCAGCTTGTTGCGGCCGATGACGAGATAGACCTTCTCATGGCCGAACAGCGTGGCCGCCACCCGGTTTCCATTGCCGTCGATGTTGATAATCTCCCCGGTCTCCGCAAGGCCGTTGGCGGAGGAGAGGTAGACGTCCGTGAACATCCCCTCCCGGCGGGCGGGGCCGGCATCCTGCTTCCAGTGCCACACCACGGTGTTGTGCTTTCCCAGGGCGTCGTACAGCCCCAGCTGGTCCAGCGTCATGGAGCCGCCGAAGCCCACGGACTTGCCGTCAACGGCCCCGTCCAGATAGGCGGCGGCCTCCACCCCGGAGGCGAACACCTCCACGGCATAGCCCCGGTCCTCCAGATTCTTTTTTACGGTGTCAAAGATTCCCATGATGATACTCCCCCTAAAACTATGTAGTTTCCAAAAATCAGATCTCGTCCTGCCGGTACTCGCCAAAGCCCTCGCCCAGCACGTCCCGGGCGTCGCATACGATGAGAAAGGCCCCCTCGTCCAGCTCGTGGACCTGGCGCTTGATGTCCACAATCTCCTTCTGCTTAAAGGCCACCAGCAGCACCCGCTTCTCGTCCCCGGTGTAGCCTCCCTCGCCGTGGAGGATGGTGACGCCCCGGCCCTGCCGGTCCATCAGAACCCCGGCGATCTCCCGCCACCTGTCGGAGATGATATAGGCCACCTTGGAGCTGTCCAGGCCGTAGAGCACGGTATCCGTCACCTGGCTGGAGACAAACATGGCCACAGCGCCGTACAGCGCCGCCTCCAGGCGGCCGAAGGCGATGGCCACCAGCACCAGGGCCGCCAGGTCCGGCACCAGCACCAGCTTACCCAGGGGCAGCCAGGGAAATTTCAGCTTCAAGAGGCGGCCGATGATGTCCGTGCCGCCGGTGGTGGCCCCCTGGGAGAACACCATGCCCAGCCCCAGACCCATCAGCGCGCCGCCGCAGAGGGAGGCCAGCATGGGGTCCATGGCGGAAAATCCCCCCATCCGCGTAAAGACGTCCATGGCGGCGGAGGTGACAAACATGGAGAACAGGGACGACGCCAGCAGATGGAATCCCAGCAGCTTCCAGCCCACCAGGAAGATGGGCACGTTCAGCACAAAGACGATCACGCCCACGGAGATCTGGGGCAGAAACACGTTGATGACCTGCCCCAGGCCGGTCATGCCGGCCATACCCACCTGATTCACCTCAAAAAACGCGCTGAACGCCAGGGAAAACAGCAGGGACCCCACAAAGACGATCCCATAGGTCCGCAGAAATTTTTTCATTCAACCCTCCCGGTCCTTCCCGCCCCCGTTTTCCTGAGAAAAAACAGATCAAAGAGGACCTCTATTTCGCTCTTTAAAGTTGCCGCAATTCACAGGGCGGCCCTCCCACGCTTCCCGTATCGCCGCGGCAGGCTGTCAGCTCATCTCCCCGTCCAGCAGGCCCAGCTGCTTCTCCTCGCTGTCCTCCTGCCGCAGCAGCGCCCCGGCGGCGGGGACGGCGCGCACCCGGTAGCGGCTCTGGTTGGCGATGCCCGTCTCCTCCAGGGGCGTCACCGCCTCCAGGCGGTACTTGGGCTTTAAGGTCATCACCGCCACGCCCTGGGTGGAGCGGGTGGTCTTGGGCGATAGCAGGGCCGTGTGGAAGATCAGGCACCGGGGCTCCGTGGAGTACACCGCCAGCTCCCGGTCCTCATCAATCCGGCAGATGCAGCACAGGGGGGATTTGTCGGAGTAGGCCCCGGTGAGCTTGCGGCGGTTGGAGGTGGTCTTGTAGGCCGTCAGGTCCACCCGGGCGGCCTTGCCGTTTTCAAAGAAGAACAACAGGGCTCCGGCGTAGTCCGCCCCGGGGAGCACGGCGTACACCACGCTCTCCCCCGGGTCCATGCCCAGCTTGGAGGGCAGGTAGTCCCCCAGGAGGCTGGCCTTGGAGTCGTCAAACTCACTGAGGCGGGTCTTGTAGACCTGACACTGGTTGGTGAAGAACATGATCTCCGCGGCGGAGGTGGCCTCGAAGCTCTGGCGGAGACCGTCGCCCTCCTTGAACTTCTGCTCGCCGCTCATCCGCAGGCTCTGGGGAGTGATCTTCTTGAAGTATCCCTCCCGGGAGAGGAAGAGATGGACGGGGTACTCCTCCACCTGCTCCGCCTCGTCGTAGACCTCGATCTCGTGTCCGTAGACAATGGAGGTGCGGCGGGGCTCGCCGTACTTCCTCGCCGCCTCGTTCAGCTCCTCCACGATGATCTTTTTCACCCGCTTGGGGCTGCTCAGAATGTCCTCCAGGTCCTCGATCTCGTCCTGGAGGGCGGCGGTCTCGTTGACCCGCTTGAGGATATATTCCTTGTTGATGTTGCGGAGCCTGATCTCCGCTACGTACTCCGCCTGGATCTGGTCGATGCCGAAGCCGATCATCAGGTTGGGGATGACCTCGGACTCCTCCTCCGTCTCCCGGATGATCCTGATGGCCTTGTCGATGTCCAGCAGAATGCGCTTGAGGCCCTTTAAGAGGTGCAGCTTGTCTTTGCGCTTTTGCAGCACGAAGTACACCCGCCTCCGGACAGAGTCCGTGCGCCAGGCGGTCCACTCCTCCAGAATCTTCCGGACCCCCAGGACCTTCGGCATCCCGGCGATAAGGACGTTGAAGTTGCAGGAGAAGGAGTCCTCCAGGGGCGTCTGGCGGTAGAGCTTGGCCATGAGCCTGTCCGGGTCCGCCCCCCGCTTCAGGTCGATGGCGAGTTTCAAGCCGGAGAGGTCCGTCTCGTCCCGCATGTCGGCGATCTCCCGGGCGCGGCCGGCCTTGATGAGCTCCGCCACCTTGTCCAAAATGGCCTCCACGGTGGTGGAGTAGGGAATCTCGTAGATCTCGATGAGGTTCTCCTCTTTGACATAGCGGTACTTGGCCCGGACCTTCACACTGCCCCGGCCGGTGTTGTAGATCTCATTCAGGGCGGCGGGGTCGCAGATCAATTCGCCGCCGGTGGGAAAGTCCGGGGCCAGCAGGGTCTCCGCCAGGTCGCAGTCCGGGTTTTTGAGGTAAGCCACAGCGGTGTCGCAGACCTCTTTCAGATTGAACCCGCAGAACTGGGAGGCCATGCCCACGGCAATGCCGGTGTTGGCGGACACCAGGATGTTGGGGAAAGTGGTAGGCAGCAGGGCGGGCTCCTTCATGGAGTTGTCGTAGTTGTCCACGAAGTCCACGGTGTCGCTGTCGATGTCCTTGAAGATCTCCTGGCAGATGGAGGCCAGCTTTGCCTCGGTGTACCGGGGGGCGGCCCAGGACATATCCCGGGAGTAGCACTTGCCGAAGTTGCCCTTTGAGTCCACAAAGGGGGCCAGCAGCGCCCCGTAGCCCCGGGAGAGGCGCACCATGGTGTCGTAGATGGCGGCGTCGCCGTGGGGGTTTAAGCGCATGGTCTGGCCCACGATGTTGGCGGACTTGGTGCGCGCTCCCGTGAGGAGGCCCATCTTGTACATGGTGTAGAGGAGCTTTCGGTGGGAGGGCTTGAAGCCGTCGATCTCCGGAATGGCCCGGGAGACGATGACGCTCATGGCGTAGGGCAT